>DSCA01000212.1 GCA_011049295.1 Thermoplasmatales archaeon | reverse complement strand
GAACCATCATGGTGCTCGTCACCTACATCCTGTTCAAGTTGGTCATGTAGCCCAGAGAAAATATTAGAAAGATTTATTACGAAGGGAGCAATAAAGGAATACCATCGGTGGGAATATGCAGCATAAGAGATACAAGACGATTTTGAATACCCTGGCATCGACGGCGGACATTGAGCACAGTTTTATAGTGTCCCGGGACGGGTTGCTTATAGCCCCCGAAAGCTGTCAGGGTCTGAACCCCCACGCCTTCGCCGCCATGGCCGCCACGCTGCTGGGAGCTGCCGAAGCAGCCGTGGACGAGTTGAGCGGCGGCGTTCCCGCCCACGTTGCAGTCCATACCAAAAATTTTACCATCCTGGCCATGGGGGCCGGTCCCCGGGCGCTTTTAGCCGTAGTGACCACGGCCGAGCAGACGGATTCGGTCATCGACGCCATGCGGACGGCGGCAAAAGAACTGGGTACTGCGTAGAGAAAATGATTAAAACAGGCATACCAAAACTGGACGATTATCTGGGCGGCGGTATTCCGGAAAAAAAATCGCTCCTGTTCTCCATTGCACCCGAGGTCGAGGAAAGCAATCTGGCCATCCATGTTCTGCATCACAACCTCCAGAGGGGAAAGCGCTGTATTTACGTGGTGTCCCAGTCCTCCCCCAAGCAGCTGGCCCATTCCTTCCGGGAATTCGGATGGGACTTTGAAGAGTACAGCGACCTCCTCACCGTGGTGGACGGCTATTCCCGCCTCATCGGTGCTCCGTCAGACGAAAAATTTGTCATTCTGGAGCCCCACGACATTCTCAGTTACGAGGACGTGGTGGATGAGCTGCTGGAAGCCCAGCCCGGTCCGGCCGTGGTTTCCTTCGATTCCCTGTCCAACATCATGGACCTGTGCGGAGAGCGGGAAACCCTCCAGGGCATATCAAGAATCAACGAGCGCATCAGCGACAAAAACGGCGTGGCTGTCTACAACTTCACCTCCTGGCCCTACAAGGAGAGCATATTGTACCGCATCCAGCGGCTCTTCGACGCCATCGTGGAAATTGACGCGGTGACCGGGGAAACCTACTCCGGCCAAAAATATCACCTGGTAAAAATAGGGTGGAATGGACAGGCCAGCAAATCAGTACTGTTCAAAGTCTACCGCCCCGGCGGAATAAAGATATATGTTCCCAAGGTGATGGTCATGGGGCCGTTCCGCTCCGGAAAGACCAGTTTCATGAAGGCCCTGTGCGACCGCCATACCTCCGTGGACCGCATGGGGTCCACCATTGCCGTAGAGCACGGAACCATCGACCGCCCCGCGTATCGAGCAGAGGTGTTCGGGGTTCCCGGACAGGAGCGCTTCCTGCCCCTAGTCCAGAAAATGAAGGGGGCGGCATCCGGCGCCCTGCTGGTCATCGATGCCACCCAGCCGGAGCAGACTCCAGAGGCCAAAAAAATGGCCGCCGAGCTGAGCGAGCAGCACATACCCTACGTCGTTGCCGCCAACAAGTGCGACGCACCGGGAGCCATGGGAGAGGAGGAAATCCGGCGCCGGATGGATGCACCGGAGACGCCCGTTGTGCCCACCGCTGCCACCACCGGCGAGGGCGTCTTCAAAGCGTTTGAAATGCTGGTCGAGGAAATCATAGGGGGGAAATCATGCTGATTAAGACGGGCATCGACCGCCTGGACGAGTTGCTGAAGGACGGGCTGCCAGCGGTCACCAACACCCTGCTCTACGCTCCGCCGTTCATCGGCAAGGAGACCATACTGAAGAGTTTTGCCCTCACCGGTCTGCAGGAGGGAGAGCCGGCCATCTTTGTGCTTACCGACACCTCTTTTGCCGAGATGAAGGAGGAAATGCAGAAGATGGATGCCCACTTTGCCCGCTACGAGGACGAGGGCAAGGTCAAATACATCGACGTGTACTCCAAGGGAGTGGAGCTCAGGGAGGAGGGGCCCAACGTCATCTTTGTGGACAGCCCCATCAACCGGGAGCGCATCACCGCCTCCATCATCAAGACCGAAAAAGAGTTTCAGCAAAAATATGAGAGGCACCGTCTGGTCTTTGACTCCATTTCCACCCTGATTGTGTATGCAGATGCCAAGGCCGTATTCCGTTTTCTGCAGGTGGTAAGCGGAACCTGCAAGCGGCTGGGTGCCACCTCCCTGTTCAGCATGACCCGGGGCATGCACGAGGAAATCGAGGTGCAGACCATCAAGCACCTCATGGACGGCGTTATAGAGATGCGGGAGGAGGCCTCCCGTATGCAGATTCGGGTGCAGGGATGCGGCGAAGTGGTATCCCGCAACTGGATAGATTACCTGCTGGAGAAGGACGAAATCCGGCTCACCGGCGCCTTCAGGATGAGCAGGGTGGCCTAGCCGGCGCTCCACATAACGTTTTAAAAATGAAAAAGGGAAAAGGGGGAGGTACCGTGGCTTATAGCCCCAGCACCAGGGGTCCCAGCACGAATCCCTTGGCGGTCTTGGTGGCTCCACCGGCCATGACGGTTACGGTGGTGGGGCCAATGCCGAAAACCATGCCGGTGCTGATGGTGGTCTCCGCTCCGGGCTCCAGGGTGTTGATGGTGCCGGTGGTCTCCTTGCCCACGAACACCGGACCGCTCAGCGAAATGGTCCAGGCGATGTTGTTCCCAGGTTCGCTACCGGTGTTGGCGACGGTGGCGCTCACTCCCATGCCGCCGGATATGGTGCCCACGTTGATGATGGCGCTGGGTAGTGGGGCGTAGTAGATGTCCTTGTTGCCGTTGCGGTTGTCGGTCCACACGATTCCAGCCTGGGAGATGTCGGCCGTGCCGGCCTCTGCCACCACGGTGCCATCCTGGTCGTTGACCTGCTCGGGCTCTTCCCAGGTGGCTCCGCCGTCCTCGGACTTCGCCAGGTACAGGTTGCCCTGCTTGACGAAGGTGACGAACACGTTGTTGCCCGCGGCGTGGACGGCCGGATAGGTCTCGTCCACCAGCTGGGCGTCGGCGGGCAGACTGGAATCCCAGGTGGCTCCGCCGTTATGCGAGTACTGGCACTTGATGTTGTAGTCGCCGTAGGTGGGGTCGTAGACCTGGTAGACCACGTAGATGCTGTTGCCGGTGCCCACTGCATCGGGGTCAAAGGCCTCCACGTCGTCCTCAAACCAGAACTGGTTTTCCACGTACTCCAGGTCCACTTCCTCGGTGTACACGGTCCACTTTATCAGGGGCTGCCGCATGCCGGTCTCCTTCCGGTCTGCATCCATGACAAAGCCGTAGTGGTCACCCATGAAAGTGAAGCCCTCCATGTTGCCTGGCGCGTAGTAGGTACCCGTATGGGATTGAGCATCGTACCAGAACGAGCCACCCAACAGTGCCAAGTCTTCAACTGAAGCATAGCACCACATGGCACATTCATATCCGCTGCATTCTCCAGTAAGGGGAGTGACCATGGCCAGTGTTCCTTCGCCTTCGTAATCAGTGGTATACATGACAGCGGTATCAGTTATCGCATCGAAGCCGCCCCATCCGGTGTAGTCCCAGGTGGTGGGTTCAGCGACGCTGGGTATCTTGAAAAGCATCTCCCAGCCACCGGTTTCATCGGCAAAGGCGCCGAGGATGGTATTGCCCTCGCCGCAGTACATCATGGACGGGCTAGTCTGTCTTCCCTCCAGTTCACCCCAGGGGGTGGCCGCTGCGCTCCAGCTGTTGCCGCCGTTGGTAGAGGTGGCCAGCATCACGTTGGTGTCGAAAACACCCAGTTTTTCGGTGTAGGACACCACGTAGTTGCCGTTGCCGTCGGCCGCGATGACCGGTTCGTATTCGTCGTTGTCCCCTGCCGCCACTACCGTTCCCATGCCGTTGCTCACCACGTTGGTGGGCGCTGCGGGGAACGATGACGTCTCCGTTGTTGCCGATAATGCGGTTGCCGTGCTAGCAACCATCAATATTGCAACCACTAATGCCCCTATGCTTATTGCCTTGTTATTTCTCATGTTTGTGCCTCCGGATAACATAATAGGTAATGGCTTTAAAAACTTAACGTCCTGTATGTGGACGGAGGGGCGGAAGGATGGAGTCCGGGGAGGGACGCTACAGCACTTCCATTCCCTTGGCCATCTCCCTCTTGGCCACTCCCTTGCCCAGCTTCTGGGTCATCTCCTTGTAGAACTCCATCATTTCGTCGTCGATGGAGGGGCGTACGGTTTCCAGGGCTTTGGTGAAGTGCTTGTTCTTGACTTTGCGTGCCTCGATGTTCTCCCGCATGGCGATCATGGCGGCTTCCCGGCATACGGCCTCTATATCAGCCCCGGCGTATCCTTCGCTGATGTCGGCCAACTTGTCAAGGTCCACGTCCTTGGCCAGGGGCATCCGGGCAGTGTGAATCTTGAAGATGTCCTTCCGCGCCGCGGCGTCGGGCTGTCCCACCAGGATGAGCTCGTCGAAGCGACCCGGCCGCAGGAAGGAGGAATCGATGATGTCCGGGCGGTTGGTGGCGCCGATGATGACCACATCGTCCATGCTCTCCACGCCGTCCATGGAGGTCAGCAGCTGGTTGACCACGGTGTCCGTCACCCGGGAGCCCTCGTGCGAGCCCCGCCGGGGGGCCAGAGCGTCGATTTCATCGAGGAATATGATGGAGGGGGCCGACTGCTTTGCCTTCTTGAACAATTCGCGAACCGCCTTCTCGCTCTCGCCCACCCACTTGGAGAACACCTCGGGCCCCTTGATGGACAAAAAGTTGGCATTGGATTCGTTGGCCACCGCCTTGGCCAGCAGGGTCTTGCCCGTACCCGGCGGACCGTAGAGCAGTATGCCCCGGGGCGGTTTGATACCCATGCGGGTGAACCGCTCGGGGTCCACCAGCGGCCATTCCACGGCCTCCAGCAGACGCTGCTTGACATCCTCCAGGCCGCCCACGTCCTCCCAGCGCACCTTGGGTATTTCAATGAGCACTTCCCGCAGGGCCGAGGGCTCTATGGAATGATGAGCCTCCTTGAAGTCCTCCATGTTGACCTCCATCCGCTCCAGGATTTCGGTGGGGATAGGCTGGTCGGGGTCTATCTCCGGCAGGTAGCGGCGGAGGGCATTCATGGCCGCCTCCCGGGCCAGGGCCGCCAGGTCGGCTCCCACGAAGCCGTAGGTCACGTCTGCCAGCTGGTCCAGGTTCACGTTCTCCGCCTTGGGCATCCCCCGGGTGTGGATTTCCAGGATATCCTTGCGTCCCTCCCGGTCCGGCACGTCGATGACGATTTCCCGGTCGAAGCGGCCGGGGCGGCGGATGGCGGGGTCCAGGGAATCCACCCGGTTGGTGGCTCCGATGACGATGATTTTGCCCCGTCCCTTGAGGCCATCCATAAGGGTGAGCATCTGTGATACCACCCGGCGCTCCACCTCCCCATGTACCTCCTCTCTCTTGGAGGCGATGGCGTCGATTTCGTCGATGAAAATGATGGAGGGGGAGTTCTTTTCCGCCTCCTCGAAGGTTTTGCGCAGGTTTTCCTCGCTCTGCCCGTAGAACTTGCTCATGATTTCCGGGCCGTTGATGGTGAAAAAGTTGGCCCCGGATTCGTTGGCCACCGCCTTGGCAATGAGCGTCTTGCCCGTGCCCGGCGGACCGTGCAGGAGCACGCCCTTGGGGGGGTCTATGCCCAGCCGCTTGAACAGCTCGGGGTGCTTGAGGGGAAGCTCTATCATCTCCCGGATTTTCATGATTTCGTTGCTCAGCCCGCCGATGTCCTCGTAGCTGACCTGGGGGGTCTTGAGCAGGTCTTCCTGGATGGGCTCCTCCTTGACCTCCACCTCCGTGCGCTCTCCAATGGTTACGATTTCCTTGGGGTCGGTCTTGAGTACGCCGAAGGGAAGGGAGTTGCCAAACAGGGCAATGCCCGGGATGACCACGGTGTCGCCGGCGCTGATGGGCCGCTTGAGGAGGCCGCGCTTCACCAGGTGCTCGATGCCCTGGCCGAACTGGATGCGCTGTCCCTGGGATATGGCGGGGGCCATGACCACCTTTTTGGCCACCTTGGGGATAATTTTTCGGACCACCACCTTGTCCCCCATGCCAACCCGGGCGTTTTTGCGGGTGAGGTTGTCGATGCGGATGATGCCCTTTCCCTCGTCGATGGGGCGGGCCCGCCACACCACGGCGGCCGTCTTGTGTCCTCCCTCTATCTCTATGATGTCCCCGGGAGTGACGTCCAGGGTGATGCGGGTTTTGCCGTCCAGGCGAGCCCGGCCGGAGCCCACGTCCTGGGATAATGCTTCCGATACTTTCAGGATAACCTCATTCATTTTCAGACCCCAATGGTTTTATGGAATTACTGCCTATCTCCTATTTAAGGTGTTGGCTTGGAAAGTATATATCGGTGGTTCTATATAAAAATTTCCGGCCCCTGGGCCTCGGGGGACAACAGCGTAATATAGGGGCTGACGTTGCTGCCACATGGACGAAGAGCAACCCCGGTTGGCCACGGCCACCTTTGCCGCCGGCTGCTTCTGGGGGGTGGAGGCCTCCCTTCGGCAGGTGGCGGGCGTGAGGGACACCCGGGTCGGATACACCGGGGGCACCGTGCAGCATCCCACCTACGAGGAGGTGTGCACCGGCAAAACGGGCCACGCGGAGGCGGTGGAGGTAACCTACGACCCCGGCACGGTTTCCTACGAGGAGCTGCTGGGGGTCTTCTGGAAAATTCACGACCCCACCACTCCCGACCGCCAGGGATGGGACGTGGGCTCGCAGTACAGGTCGGCCATCTTCTATCACACGAGGGAGCAGGAGCAGGCAGCTCACGCCTCCCGACGGCAGCGGGAGCAACTGGGGCGATACCGCCGTCCCATCGTCACCGAAATTGTGCCCGCCGTCCCCTTCTATCCCGCCGAGGACTACCATCAGCGCTACTACGAAAAACAGGGGCGTTTTTCCTGCCGCCGGTAACCTCCGGGAACAACCTTTTTAATGCTTTCGAGCGAGAAATCCCCTGCCTTTAGGTAGGGGATGAATCGCTCTCTGTGGGTCGACAACCCTTTTTACCATACCTATTGTTCCATATTTGGACAGGCGCGCCCGCCAGGGCGG
>DSCA01000204.1 GCA_011049295.1 Thermoplasmatales archaeon | reverse complement strand
CATGACCGGGTCCTGTGCCGATATGCGGAGTTGCGGGACACCGTGGTCAAAGCCGGACAGGGCGTGAGGGCCGGCCAGCTCATTGGCCACGTGGGGTCCGTGCTGAACCGGGAAAAAATCGACCACCGGGCCCCCTGCTATGTCCAGCGGCTGCGACAGGAGAACCGGTGTTCCATGCTGCATTTGGAGGTGCTGGACAGCCTCCCCCCGCCCCGCGCCCCCTACCGGGGAGGAAACTGGTTTGGCGGCGAGGGCGACGTCCCCTGGAGAAACCCTGTGCTCTACCTGAAAAACGGGTCTATCTGAAAAAATGCAAGATATTTAAATGGCTCCTTCATTCGTCATATCGGGTATACATACATGGACGTGAGCGGTACAAACAAACGCTATGTGTACCTGGCGGCCGCCCTGGCCGGCCTGGCCGGGCTCTATGCCCTGGGCTGCTACGTGCAGCCTCCGCAGGTAGGCATCACCGACGTGCAGGAGCACGAGGGCGAAACGGTCAGCGTGGTGGGCAGGGTGGTGGACGCCTACCAGACAGGGGAAGCCTCCATAATCACCATTTGCCGGGGAGACGCCCGGCTGATGGTGTTTGTCCCCGGCGGCTGTGCCGTCCACTATGGTGACCAGGTGGAAGTGGAGGGAACCGTGCAGCGTTACCAGGGCCGCTGGGAAATCGTGGCCGACCGGGTGGAAACCCTCAGATCCTGGGATGCGGTCAGCATACCTCTCTGGGAGCTGGCCTCCCATTATAATGACTACGTGGATACCAACGTGAACGTCACCGGCTACATATCCCGTCTGTATGACTCCTCCTTCTACCTCACCGACGTGCAGCAGCAGTACTCGGTTCAGGTGCGTCACCCCCGCTCCATTAACCTCTCCGCCCGGCGGCACGACCAGGTGGCGGTGAGAGCCCGGCTTACCTACACCCCGGACACCATGAGCCTGTATCTTGACATCTGCGAAGAGGCACACGGCGTAACGGTGCTGGGATAGCCATGCCGGGGTTGCTCCTTCTGGCGGGCTGCGCGCTGCTGGGTGCGGCCATCGGCTGCCTGACCGGGCTGATTCCCGGGCTGCACGTGAACACCATGGCCCTGCTTCTGCTCTCCCTGTCCGGCGTGCTGGCCGGTGTCCTCGGTGGGGGCGCCGGCGGTCTGCTGCTGGTAGCAGTAACCGTGGCAGCGGCCTCCATGGTGCATACTTTCGTCAACATCATCCCGGCCACCTTTCTGGGGGCCCCGGAGGAGGATACAGCCCTGGTTCTGCTGCCCGCCCACGTCCTGCTGCGGGAGGGGCGGGGGTACGAGGCGGTGAGGCTCTCCGCTGCGGGTAGCGCCGCCGCCGTGGGGCTGGGCTTCCTCCTGCTCATTCCCTTCCGTCTGCTGATGGGACCGCCCCTGAATGGATATTCGCTGATGATAGACGTGGTTCCCTGGGTTCTGGTAGCGGTGGCCCTGGTGATGGTGGGCACGGAAAAGAGTCCCCGCCACGTGGCCCTGGCCGCCGGGGTGTTTCTCCTGGCCGGCATCTACGGCCTGCTGCTGGATGCGGTTCCGGTGAGCTCCCCCTTCAACCTGCCCGGTTCGCTGCTTTTTCCGGCGCTGGTGGGCCTGTTCGGCGTTCCCACCCTCCTGCACGCCATGCGGAGCGGGCCCCTGCCCGAGCAGCAGGCAGGAGAGGTGGGGGCGGAGGTGGAGTGCGGGCTTCCGGAAACCGGTCGTGGGGTGCTGGCCGGGTCCCTGGTGTCGGTGCTGCCGGGGGTGACGGCGGCGGTGGGCACCATTCTGGCCCTGACGGGGAGCAAGACATGGTCGCGGGAGCGGGTGGTAGTGGCGCTGTCGGCGGTGAACACGGCCACCGCCTTTTTCGTGCTGGCTGTGCTGTTCATAACTGGGCAGGCGCGCAGCGGCACCGCCATGGTGATGAGGGAGCTGGTGGCCGTGGAAACCTGGTCGGGAATGCTGCCTCCCCCTGCCTGCTGCCTGGCCCTGGCCGCGGTGATGGTGGCCGCCGTGGTAGGGTTTTACGTCACGCTGTACCTGGGACGATGGGCGGCGAGCCGCGTCACAGCTCTGCCCTATCCCCTGCTGGCCACGGCATCGCTGGCTTTCATCCTGCTGCTGGTGGTCCTGTTTACCTTCTGGCAGGGAGTGCTGGTGCTGCTGGTGGGCGCGGTCGTCGGCCTGCTGTGCCTGGAGGTGCGGGTGCGCCGGAGTGCGCTCATGGGAGTCCTGATGGTGCCCATCGTGGTATCGTACCTGGCATAGCAGACGTCCGGCGGCCAGCGGCGGCAAAGAGACAGCACCAATTTTTAAATACACATTCCAGTTCATCCTGGGAGCACATGAGCAAAATCCTGGTTCTGGCCGCGGCATCCGTCCTGATTGCCGTGGGGTTCGCCCAGGCCCAGCAGCCGACGGCCGTCAGTGGCGAGAGCCCGGCCACGGTGACCCTGCAGACCGTCCAGGGCATGACATGGAAACAGGCGGAATATTCCCTGTCCCTGACGGAGGCGGAGGGCCTGACGGCGGAGATGCAGCACCTGCAGCGCGCCCTGGACAACGGATACTACCCGGAGGCCCGGGAGAGGGTGTCCGGGTTGGCACGCTACGGCATCGACGTAACCGGCCTGCTGGAACTCCTGACCGTCTTGGGCCAGGAAAAGGACGGCATCAGCAACAGCCTGTGCCTGATGTACGGTTTTCTGTCCAAGGCCCTGGTGGCCTATCCCCTGGACATGGCGGTGGGCTACATAGCCGGCCAACTGCTGGGCTCCTCCGGTCTGGGGGTGTTCATCACCTGGATTGTTCTCTCCCACTTTGCCCTTCCCCTGCGCATCCTCCTCCCCTTCATGGTGGTTTCCCCTCTGGACGGGGGACAGGGACAGCTGGTGACCCTCGGGGTCAACGGCCGGCAGGTTATTTCCGCCGGGGACTACGTCAGCTATCTGGTTTCGGGCTTTGCCGGCATCATTCTGCACGTCATGGTGCCCATACAGGGAGCGCCGGATCCCACCTTCTGCCTGGGGTTTGCCCTGGACGTCCGACCGATGCCCTAGAGCCGGTAAAAACAGGGGTCAGGCCTTTTTAACCGCCTTCCAGGCCGAAGGAAGGAAAGGAGCGGTATCCAGGCCCTGCCGGTGAGCCACCACCAGAGCCGCGGCCTCCGGGATTATGTGCTGCCGCCGGGCGGTTTCCTCGATACGCTGCCGGGTGTCTCGCGCCCCCTGACCCTTTTTTTCCAGGGCCGCCACCACCTCCTCCACCACGTTGTCGGAAAGAGGCGTGGTGGGTGCATCGTCCACCACCAGGCCGTCGATGTGAAAGCCCAGCGGGATGTCCACATCCCGGAAGGCAAAGGTGGGAGTGTAGCCCTCCGTGTCCTCCTGCAGCAGCCCCCGCTCTACAGCCTGGGTGATGAGTTTTTTGGCCTCCCCGGGAGTCATCCAGCCCAACTCGTAGGAGAGCGTCATGTATATTTCCTGGGCCGTCAGCAACTCTTTGCCGCTGCGCTGAAACAGGAAGGCAACCAGTTGCTTGAGTTCCGTGGTCATGCTATCTTTTTCACCACCTGCTGGTCCGGGTAAATGCCCCAGGTGGGCAGGTCCCCTTCTACCTCCCCGGGCTCCAGGAGCACGATGCCCTCGCAGCCCAGGCGGGCAGCGGTGACGGCGGCCCGCCCGGCATCCGGGCCCCGCAGGTAGAGCTCCCCCTCGTAGATGTCCCGGACGCTGCGCAGGCTCTCGTCCCCCATCGCCTCCCCCACCGTTATCCGCTTGGCGCCGGCCACCACCAGGTCTATGACATCCTCCACCCGACGGGGAAGGGCGTCAATCCACAGGAACGGTTTGCGGGAGACCTTTTTGTACACGTCGAGGTGGGACCGGTTGTAATTGATGCCATCCAGGTCCATGACGTATACCTCGTCGTGCTCTTTGTGCAGCTCGCGGAAGCGTGGGGCGGCCGGCGTGGCTCTACCCGCCTCGATGACTGTGCCCTGCTCCACGTGGACCAGCGGAAGGACGTCCATGCGAAAAACACAACGGAGCGGCGATTAAAACGTTTTCCACTTAACTTTTTTATATTGAGAGGCCCTTACATTTAGGGGACCATGAATCTTACTGACATAAAGGGAATAGGCGAAACCTATGCAAAAAAGCTCAAAAGGGCCGGTGTGACCAGCATCCATGACCTGAGAAAGATGAACATTTCCCAGGTGGCCAAGACCGCCGGCCTGGGGGAGAAACTGCTGCAGCAGTGGCAGGAGACGGCCCGGCAGATGAATCTGCTCACCGACATCAAGGGCATCGGACCCACCTTTGAAAAAAAGCTGAAAAAGCAGGGCATTCACACCGTGGAGGACCTGGCTGGGGCAGACCTGGCACTGGCCCAGAAAATGGGCGTGACGGAAAAAAGGTTTGCAGACTGGACGCAGCAGGCCCGGCAGATGACCACCCCACCGCAGCCCGTGGCCAAAAAAGCGGTGGTGGCAGAGGACATCGGTCCCGGCAACGCGGCCATCACCCTGCAGGGGGAAACGGCCTGCGTCAAAATAAAGGAAAAAGTGCATGAAAAGGTGCCCGTGTTCAGGGGCGCCGGCATGGACCACCGGGCCACCGCGGAGTCCATTGCCGTCCACGTGGACAGCGACGACACCACCCGCCTGTGGTTCGACGGGGCCTGGCATGGAAACATTCCGGTGACCCGGGAAGGCCTCTGGCAGCGGCTCAAGCGCAAGCTCATAGGGTAGCATGATTACCATTGTGTGGCACGGCCATTCCTGCTTTGAAATTTCCAACGAAAATGTCACCCTGGTGACTGACCCCCACGACGGCAGTTCCATAGGAATTCAGCCTCCACACGTAAAGGCCGACGTCGTCCTGGTAAGCCACGACCATTACGACCACAACAAGGTGAAAGCAGTGGAGAAAGAGACCACCACCGTGGTGAAGGGTGGAGATACCACCGTCCGGGATATACGCGTTGCATCCTATATTTCCTACCACGACAAGGAGGAGGGCAAAAAGCGCGGCATCAACAACATTTTCACCTTCGTCGTAGATGGCATAACCTTCTGCCACCTGGGAGACCTGGGACACCTGCCGGATGAAGAAACCCTGAGCGCCATCGGCCAGGTGGACGTGCTGTTTGTACCGGTGGGAGGCGTGTTCACCATTGACAGCCGGGAGGCGCTGGCCCTGTGCAAAAAAATCAAGCCCCGGGTGGTGATACCCATGCACTATAGGGTGAGCGGTCTGTCCCTGCCCATCGAGCGGGTGGAGGAGTTTCTGGAACTGGCCAAAAAAATGTGCTACATCCGGCATGTGGCCAACGAAATAGAAATCGACCATGAGGATTTGCCGGAGGAGCACGAGGTATGGGTTTTTACCCTTTAGTCCTGGTCCGGGAGCGGAGGAGACGGTCCACTTTCTTTTCTATGGAGAGGTGACCGGTATCCGGGACCAGAGACTCAATCACCGCAATGTCTGAAATGGAGGGCCGGGGAGCACCCCTCTCATGGTCCATGGCATCCACCAGGTGCTCGATGCGGGTGATGTCCACTTTTTCCTGCACAGCCTGTGGCGGGGCCTCAGCGGCGGGCTGCTCAGACGGCGCCGGCTCCGACGGCGGAGGCTGGACGACGGGAGGAGGCACAGCGGCTGGCTCGGCTGGCTCAGGCGCCGCCCGGGGCATCTCCTGTACCGGCGGCTCCCGTACCGTCTCATAGATAAGGGAGATGCTGCAATGTGGGCACTTGCCGCGGGTGGCCCGTACGTGAATCTCAAAATGGCCTCCACAGTTGGGGCAGGTCACGCGGGTATGGTCCATCATACCCATATGGGCCGCTGGCTCTTAACCGTTGTGGTAGGCGGCCACGGCCTCCTGCACCACCCGGAGGGCGTTCTCCCGCCGCGCCGGATAGGCCCGTATTTTGCCCTTGACGGTAATCACGTCTCCCTGGCTTACCACGTCCAGTCGACCGGCATAGGCGGCCTCCTTGCTCAGGCGTAGGTGAAAAAAACAGTCGTCGTCGACGCGCTTCTCTGCCTCCTCCCGGAGGAGCAGCGGAAAGAGTCGCTGACAGAAATTCCGGATGGCGGGCGCGGTCTCCAGGGTGAGGGTGAGCACGGTCAGGGAGTCGCCGAACTGACCCTCGACGGGGTCCTGGGAAACGGGCATCTCGGCACTGTCGGTGCCGGCGGCGGCCAAGCGCAAGGCTCGGGCTACCCTTTCCTTGACTTCGGTGGCATAGCAAAAGGCGGTGAGGGCGACGTAATGAAAGGGCGCTCCCATCTACTTGCCCTGGCGCTTGTGGGCCCGGATACTGGGACGTACCTTCTCCGCACCCTTGCCCTTGTTGCGCAGGCCGCGGCCCTTCTTGCCGGCAGAGGTTTTTCCCCTGAACACCCGGTTCCGCTCCTCGGTAATCCAGCTGATGTCTCCGTCGTTGGCAATGGCGGGATGGCTGCGGTCCACCAGGATGACCTCGTAGTAGTGGTGTCGGCCGTCGGCTCCCACCTTGTAGGAGTTCAGCACCTCCATGTTGGGGTAGCGCTTGGCTGCCCGCTCCTCGGCCATGCGGCGGGTGGATTTTTTGGCGGTTATCTTGTTTACGCCCATGCGTTTGGGGCGGCGACCGGCGTTGGGGCGCTGTTTGCGCAGGCTGCCCTTGCGAACCCGGCTGCGGACCACGACGAATCCCTGTTTGGCCTTGTAGCCCAGGGAGCGGGCCCGGTCGGGGCGGGTGGGATGCTCCAGGCGCACCACGCTGCCCTCCTGTCTCCACTGGATGAGGCGATGCCACTGTGGCGATTGATAGGACGTGTCGGGCTGTTTCCACGCGTCCCGGAGATAGTGATACATTCCTTTGGCCATTTTACTCGGTAAAAGCAACCCCTTATATAATCATTTGGATGACGGGAGCCCGGGCAACCTGGTGTCCATGAGAAAAAAGCGACATATATAATTTGACTTTGTCACATTAGAGAATTTTCTCTCATATTTTTTGTTTCAACCACCGATTACTGTAGCGGGAAGTGGCGTCAGGCAATTCAAAATCAACACACCCTGTCCTTCATCACGATG
>DSCA01000010.1 GCA_011049295.1 Thermoplasmatales archaeon | reverse complement strand
TTTATATTCCGCCCATCACCACTGCGGGTCGGTCAGCACCTCACACCCGTCGTCGGTCACCAGCACCGTGTGCTCCGTCTGGGCCACCCTCCCCCCTCCGGCCTCCACCAGCATGCTGTAGGCGTGCACCATGCGGCGGCGGAGTAAAAAGCGCAGAGTGGTCTGAACCCTGTCCGGCCCCACCAGGTCGGCCATCCACCGGCTGGCGAAGGGCAGCCCGTCAAAGGACCGTTGCAGGCTCTGGACAATGGATCCCCGCCCCCGCCTCGTCAGATGATAGATGTGTCCGTGCTCCCCGTTGACCACCGAGCCCTGACCGTCGGTGACAAAGGGCTCAATGGCAATGACCTCGCCGGCCCTCAGGGTGCGCCGGCTGGTGGTCTCCACGTTGGGGATTGACAGACCGGCGTGCAGGTTGTACCGCTCCAGCGAATGCCCGTTCAGGTTGATGACCGGCTTGAGGGCGTAGGACGTGATGGCCTCCTCGATGGCCTTGCCGATGGCCGACACACGCACACCCGAGCACACCATGGCCATGGCCCGGTGGAGCGCCTCCCTCGAGGCCTCCATCAGAGTGGCATGGGTGTTGCCGTCTACCTCCACGGTGAGGGCGGCATCGGCAATGTACCCGTCGACGTGCACCCCGGCGTCCAGCTTCACCAGGTCACCCCGCTTAAACACCAGGGAATCCTGCAGAGTGGGCGTGTAGTGGGCGGCCACCTCGTTCACCGAGATGTTGACCGGAAAGGCCGGGGTCGCCTGCTCCCGGATGAGGGCCTCCACAGCGGTGGCCACCTCCAGATAGAGCACTCCCTCCTTCACCATCCCGGCTCCCACCTGCAGCGCCTGGCTCAGGATACGACCCGCCCGGCGGTAGCATTCAACGGGCGTGGGCATAGACCTCCTCCGCGGGTATGGCACCCTCCCGCAGGACTTGCACTTCTCCGGTGGCATCCACAATGGTGGAGGGCGTCCCCGGAAGGAGGCCCCCATCCACATACAGGTCCACGCCGGCTCCCAGCTGCTCCCGTGCCCCCTCCACGGTGGCGGGAAGGGGACCGCGGTGAAGGTTGGCACTGGTGGCGGTGAGGGGGCCGGTACGGGAAAGCAGGCACCGGGCTACCGGATGGTCGGGCACCCGGACGGCCACGGTGCGGGGGGACACCACGGCGGGCACCGCATCTCGCCTGGCCAGCACGAGGGTCAGCGGACCGGGAAGAAAGGCGCCGGCCAGGCGGCGGGCGGGGGCGGTCATGACTCCCACCTGGTCCATGAGTTCCACCTCGGCCACCGCTACGGGCAGGGGACAGCGGAGGGGACGGCGCTTGACCGCATAGACCCTTTCCACCGCCTCCCGATGGGAGATGGAGGCCCCCAGAGCGTACAGGGTGTCCGTGGGGTAGACCACCAGACCGCCGGACTGCAGCGTGTGGACTGCGGCCTCCAGCTCAGTCATTGTTTTTCAGCAGGTCGCCGATGGTCAGACCGCGGACCTGCCGCTTCTTGACCGTGGCCGGCTCCACGCTCTGGAAGAGGGTGATGTGCAGGGTTTTTTCCAGCTGACGGGCTTTTTTATCCGAGGGGCGGAGCTCCTGGTTTTCCATCTTGGCCACGGCCGTGGTTTTTTCCCCGATGCGCGCCCCCAACTCCTCCCGGCTCATTCCCTGGCGCTCCCGGGCCTCCCGGATGCGCGCCCCATAGTTGTCCACCAACTCCTTGTCCATGTCCTTGAACACGTCTTTGCCCGAGTAGGGCTCGATTTTTGGGGGGGTCATGGTGCGGGCGGCACCCCGCTTTTTTTTGGTAACCGGCGTCCCGTAGGAGGCACAGGCCGGGCAGACCTGCATCTCGGTTCCCTCAATCAGCACGGGCTTGAGGTAGCCGACATCATTCCCGCAGAGTTCGCATCGCATATCACGCCAATGCGGCGCAGCCATAAGAATTTATCGGGATTCTCCGGCCCCTGGTTGCTTCTTTTTCTTCCTGACGGTTCTGACCACCAGGACAGCGCCCACCATGAGGGCAACGGGAATCACGATGAACAGGGCCTTTCCGTAGGCATTGATGTTGTACCACACGGCCTCCACGTTGGCATTGGCCGTCCAGTTGGCATAGGTTGCTTGAGCCACCACGTAGTCAGCGGTTTCGGTGACCTGGAAGCCGGACAGCCCGTAGGAGTAGAGGTCCCTGGCAATTTTGAAGGTGAAGACCGCCTCCTCGATGCTCCCGTTCCGGTGCCGCCCGCTCTCGGCGAGATACAGGCACCGGTAACGGTCGGTCACCACCCGGTGGCTGCGCTCCTCTATCCGCAGCGTATAGGCGGCCTTTATCATGCTGGTGGCAGCGGCGTCGATGCTGCAGGCAAACCAAACCGAGGGGTAAAAGGGCTCCCCGTCGTTCGTGCGGTTGCAGGCAAGCAACAGGCCGTCCTGCTGCAGGGTCACATCGTCGGGAATCCTCTCGGTGAAGGGCAGAAAAACGGTGAGGTTCATCCGCTCCCCGGTGGGATTGTGCAGGTGGTAGATGGCGGTCACGTTGGCCCGATGACCCTCGTCGATGACCCAGGTGACGTTTTCATACCGGAGGACAATCGGGGTTTCATCACTCACGGCAGGTGTACCCCCGCCCTCCGAAACCGGGACGGGATTGCCCTGCGCCGGCGGCAGGAGCAGGCAGCACAGCAATAGAGCGACCATGACTCTCTGCCCGGATATCCCTACCCTCGACCACATGTCTTTCCTCGCTATCCCAGGGGCTCGTAGTAGTACTCGCCCACCGCCCGCTGCTCCCGGTCCAGGCGGGAGCCGGGTTTGTTCACCCGGGGGCGGTTGCTCTCCTCGTCCCGGCGGAAGGTCACCCCCAGGTCTTTCAGGAAGATGTTCATCCCGGTGCGCAAGTCGTAGGGCCCCCGCCCCCGGCCCTCCACCTCCGGCTCACCGCTGAACACCATGAGGGACTGGCTGACCAGGTCGATGAAGTACACGTCGTGGTCCACCACCAGGGCCGCCGCCTCCTGGTTTTCCATAACCTTTTTGATGACCTTGGCCACGCTCATCCGCTGGCTGGCGTCCAGGTAGGCCGAGGGCTCGTCGATGAGATAGAGCTCCGCTTGCCGCGCCAGGCACAGTCCGATGGCCACCGTCTGCAGCTCCCCTCCCGACAGATCCTTCACCGGCTTGTCGTACAGGGCGTCGATGCCCAGGGGAGCCACGATCTCCCGCTCGTAGAAGGGATGGAGCGAGGACATGGCCAGAAATACGCTGCGTACCGTTCCCGGTACCGGGCGCACGTACTGCGGCTTGTAGCTGACTGTGACCTCCGTATCCACCGTCCCTTCCGTGGGCTCCAGGACCCCGGCCAGCATCTTGACGAAGGTGGTCTTGCCGATGGCGTTGGGCCCCACCACCCCGATGACCTCCCCCCGGTGGATTTCCCCGGCCTCCGTTTCCAGGGTGAAATTCTCGAAGGTTTTTTTCAGCCGGCCGAAGGAGAGCAAGGTCTCCGTCCGCGAGGTCTCGGGAGGAGGATGCACCTCAAAGGTTATCTCCTGGCCGAAGCGAATGTTTTCCTCCTTGAGGTAGCCGGACAGGTAAAGGTTGATGCCGTGCCGCACCGACTTGGGCTGGGTGACCACTCCGTACACGCCTTTTTTTCCGTAGATGAGGTGCACCACGTCCGCCAGAAAGTCCAGCACCGCCAGGTCGTG
Source organism: Thermoplasmatales archaeon (assembly GCA_011049295.1). GTDB lineage: Archaea > Thermoplasmatota > E2 > UBA202 > DSCA01 > DSCA01. The sequence continues at coordinate 3,410 of DSCA01000010.1, read as the reverse complement.
CTCTACCACCACCACCATTTTTCCCTGCTCTGCCAGCTCCCGGATGACCCGGGCCACCGCGATGCGCCGGTCGATGTCCAGATAGGAGGAGGGCTCATCGAAGAAGTAGATGTCCGCATCCCGGGACACGGCGGCGGCGATTGCCACCTGCTGCAGCTCCCCGCCGGACAAGTTGCCCAGGCTTCGGTTGATGAGGCCCTCCAGTCCGAAGCGTCGGGCCGCAGTCCCTCCCAGCATGTCCTCCACAGAGCCCGGCTGGCGGGCCAGCTGGTCCACGTACTGCGACTTGTAGGCCACCCGGATGTCGCCGGCAAGCAGGCGCTGCAGGTAGCCATGCATCTCGGTGCCCTTCCAGTATTCCAGGGCCGCCTCCGGGGAGGGAGACGACCAGTTGCCCAGGTTGGGCACCATCTGGCCGGAGAGAATCCTGATGGCCGTGGTTTTGCCGATGCCGTTCTGACCCAGGATGCCCACCACCTTGCCCGGCTGGGGCACCGGCAGACGGAACAGGCGAAAGGCGTTCTCCCCAAAACGGTGAACCATGTCCTCCTCCAGCTCGTCGGCCAGATTTTCGATGTGGATGGCATCAAAGGGGCACTTGTGGACGCAGATGCCGCAGCCCACGCACAGCTCCTCCGAGATGACCGGCTTTCCCGTCTCCTCGTCCATGACGATGGTTTCGTCGCCGCCCCGCACCCGGGGACAGAAATTGATGCATTCACGGGAGCAGCGCTTGGGGTAACAGCGGTCCCGCTCCAGCACGGCAATTCTCATGTCTGCCACTCCGCATATCCCACGATTTTGTTGAGGGCGGAAACGGCCCTCCCCGGCTCCCGCACCAGGGGGACGTCCAGTGCCAGCAGGGCCTTTTCCTGCTGGTCTACGTAGCGGCCGCCCATGGCCACCGCCACTACCGGTTTGGTCAGATGAAGGTCGGCCCATCCCTCATACAACTGGAGCAGGGTATCGATGAGGGGTGCATCCTGAAAAACGAAAAAGGGCATGATGATATCCACCGCCGGGTCGTCCTCCAGCACCTGGAGTCCAGCCAGGTAGTGGCGGGCGGTGGCGCTCCCCGTGAGGTCCACCGGGTTGCCGCAAATGGCCTGGGGAGGGAGGGCCTCCCGCAGGCCCTCTTCGTTCACGGAGGACAGGGTCAAAAAACGGGAGTCCTGGATGGCATCGGCGGCCATCACGCAGGGGCCAGCCCCGTTGGTGATCATGGCCACCCGTCCGCCTTCAGGGAGAGGCTGCAGGGCCAGGAATCGGGCCATGTCGTACAGTTCGTCACAGCTGTCTGCCAGCAGCGCCCCGTACTGGCGGGCTGCTCCCCGGAACACGGCATCGTTTGCGGCCATGGCCCCCGTATGGGACAGGGCGGCTCTGCCCCCCAGTTCCGTGCGCCCCGCCTTGAGGATGACCACCGGCTTGCCGGGCAGATTCTCGAAGAATTTTCGTCCCTGGCCGATGCTTTCCATGTACAGGACCATCACCTCGGTGTCTGGGTCTCCGTCCAGGTAACGTAGCAGGTCCAGTTCGTCCACGTCGGCCCGGTTTCCGTAGGATACAAACTTGGAGACCCCCGCACCGGCGGCGAACTGCTCCAGCAGGCCGATGCCGATGGTGCCCGACTGGGTGAGTATGGCCACGTTTCCCGGCGGCGGCATCTCCATTTCCCGCTGGAAAAAGGTGTTGAAACCGGTGGCCGCATTGTATACCCCGATGCAGTTGGGCCCGATGATGCGGATGCCCTGCTCCCGGGCCCTCTCCACCATTTCCTGCTGCAGCCCCTCCCGGCCCACCTCCCTGAAGCCACCGGAGATGACCACCATGGCCCGTACTCCGGCCCGGCCGCAGTCCTCCACCACCTCCAGGAGGGCGTCGGCGGGCACCGCCACCGCCGCCAGGTCCACGGGCTCCGGAATGGCGCTCACCGACGGGTAGCAGGTCCGCCCCAGGATGCGCTCGGCGCGGGGGTTGACCGGATAGGCGGCCACCCCGCTGGCCAGAATGTTGGACAGTACCTCGTAGCCGATTTTCCCGGGGCTGGATGAAGCCCCCACTACTGCTACTCCCTGGGGATTAAAAAAGGTGTCCATGCAGCCTAGGCTTCCCCGATGACGATGACGTCCCGTACCGACTTCACCGAGGCAAAGGGAAACAGCAGGTATCCACGCTCGTCCTGGTGGTACAGGCGGGAGTCTATTTTCTCCGACGGCTCCACCAGAAGATTTTCCAGCCGGCCCGTCCCCTCGTCCACGGTGATGTTGCGCAGCGTCCCCAGGTACATGCCCTCGTCGCTCATGACTCTCTTGCCCCTCAAATCGTTCTCCATTACCTTCATTGTTCCACCCTCTTGAATATCAACGGCCTTTTTAAATTTTCTTTTGTTGCCCTGCACCCAGCCGGCGAGCAATGGCCAGCACGGCAAAGACGACCAGGGGGAGCAGGACGGCGAATCCGGATGCGGCCTCGTTCTGTACCTGGAAGTAGTAGTCCGTCTGAGTCGGACCGCACCGTAGACTGAGGCGATGAGGACCATTATCCAGGCCGGTGGTATCCAGCAGATACTGCCAGGTGAGGAAGCCCACCGCCCTCTGCCACGTGCCGTTGTCCACCCGGACCTCCACGGTGCCTTCCTGCTCTGAGACCCCCCTCACAATCACCGAGCCGCTGATGATTTGGTTTTCCGGAGGACGGAGAACGTAGAGACGGGGAGAAAAGAGGGGTACGGGGTAGGGGGCATCTGCAGGATGACGGTCAACGTTCTCGTCATCTATGACGTACGCAGTGCTGGAGCTGCGGTTTTCCCAGTAGTTCCCCCTCCGGTCGCGGTCCCAGCAATTCTCATACGCCGAGGCGGCATCCGCGTGGCGACGGTTGCCCGCAAAGTTGTTGAAATGGATTATGTTGTCCCGGCTGCTGCAACACAGCTTTATGCCGTACTCGCTGTTGTTGGCCACATGGTTGTGGGCAATGAGGTTACCGGACCCTCCCTGTATCCGGATGCCCTGGGCATGGTGGCGCAAAACGTTGTGCTGCACGGAATTGTCCTCTGAATGCTCCAGGTATATGCCCCACTGGTTCCAGTAAATGGCGTTGCGGACCATGGACCCCTGAAACGAGTACCGCAGGCCCAGGGCGTAGTGGTGATTCTTGAAAATTTTGTTGTCCCTCACCACGTTTCCGTTTCCCTGGATTTTGATGCCGTAGGAATTGTTGAAGATGGTGCAGTTGCTGATTTCGTTGTACCGGCCCTGCACGTACACCCCGTAGGCCGCGCCCTGGATGAGGAAGCCGGAGATGCGCACGGAGTCGGCATATACCGAGAAACCCCCGACCACGGCCCCCCTTCCCTCCAGAGAGAGCGAGACGTTGACCTCCACCGGGGGATGGACGCCCCCCAGCAC
>DSCA01000104.1 GCA_011049295.1 Thermoplasmatales archaeon | reverse complement strand
GAACAGAGTAGTGTTACTTTTTATCATTTTTTAACCTCTTTTTTTATTTTTTGTTACATAAATATGGCACAAATATACTTATATGTTACTCTCAATTCATCAGCCAACATCAGTGCCGGTGTCCGGGAGCATATCATGGCATGTGAACATTTGGTCCAAATGGTGGGCAGTCACCGGGAAGCGCATCAGGAGCTGGCGGAACTGGTGGCCGGCTATATGCAGGACGTACGTGACCAGCACACCAAGGTAGCCCTGTATGAGTTGCTGGAAACAATAGTGACCGGGTCCTGAAGCATGTCTCCCCTCACCATCAAAATCGAAAAGATTTACCTGCACAGCGCCCAGGACAAGGAGAGCATCGAGTTGCAGGTGCCTCCTGACTACGAGCCATTCATCCAGGAGTTGATGAGTGATGCCTGGCGCGCCAGCGACCACCACATATACTGCCTGGAAGTCCGCCGTCCCCACGGCGATGCCCGCTCCTGATTTTGGGTGCCCGCCGGGTGTAGATTTAAAAAGTGGCGAGCCATGTGCATTCATGGGTGATGCCATATCCATTCTGGTGGACCACCGGGAGCGCTGCTCGGGCATTCCCGTGCTGCTGGCGCTGCGCGACGTGGAGGTGCGGGAGGAGCAGCTGCCCGTGGGTGACTACATTCTGAGCGAGCGCATTGCCGTGGAGCGGAAACGGGCCGGCGATTTTCTGGACTCTCTGGTTGCCAACCGGCTGTTCGACCAGGTGCGGCGGCTGGCCGAGGCCTATCCGCAGCCCGTGATGATTATCGAAGGGGACGGGTTGTTTGAGCGCAACATCCACGAGCAGGCCGTCTACGGTGCCCTGTCCTCCATCATCGCCGACTACGGCTTTTCCGTCATTACCAGCGCCGATGTCCAGGAGACGGCCCACTTTCTGTACAGCCTGGCCAGCCGTGAGCAGAACAAAAAAAAGAAGGAGGTTCCCCTGAGGGGCAGCAAGCCCACTTTTTCCATTTCCGAGCAGCAGCGGTACGTCATCGAGGGGCTGCCCTTCGTGTCCGCGGTGTCCGCGCGGCGCCTCCTGGATTACTTCGGCTCTGTGCGCCGGGTGGTCAATGCCACCCATACCGAGCTGTGCGAAATTGAGGGCATCGGAAGCAAGAAGGCTCGGGCCATCAAGGAGGTACTTGAGCGCCGCTGGGAGGGGGAGGAGCGGGAGGGTGATACCTGCCACTGAGCGGCAAAAAGCGCAAGCCATAAATAGCCCGGGCCAATCTCCGGCTGTCTGACACGGTGTCTGACCGCCCGGCGGGCCGGGTTTTACCTGTTTTTACCCTGAAAAAATGGAAAGTATTATAAACAACATCCGTATTACTTTGTCTGACAAAAGGCACACGATGGCATCGTTCGGCATCGCAATGTCGGGCGATTGCTGACCAAAAGTCGCCTTTTTGTCAACGCAAGGGGGAAAGAATGGAAACACAGCGGGTGACAGTAAGGCTTCCTGTCCACCAGATACGGGCCATCGATACCTTCATTCGACTGGGAGAGTTTGCCTCCCGCTCGGAGGCGGTGCGAGCCGCGGTATCCCGCCTTATTGAGGAAATCACCGAGCGCGTGTACGAAAAAGCTGAGACCCTCAAGAAAATCCAGCAACTGGAAGCGTATACCACCGAATTGGAAAAATTTAGAGAAAAATAAGAGGGGATAAAATAACAACTACCAGCCTATCCAAAAAAGGAGGAAAACCATGAAGTCGCTCATCAACGACGCAATTGAGTACAGCAAAACTGACGTTCGTCAGACAGACTGCGACGAGTTCGGTGTGGCGAAGATAGTTGTTGTCGGCTGTGGAGGGGCAGGCGGCAACACTATCAATCGCCTCAACCGGATCGGCATTCAGGGCGCTGAAACCATTGCCATCAATACCGACAAGCAGGATCTGGACCTCATCGACGCGGACAAAAAGCTGCTCATCGGCAAGAACATCACCCGCGGACTGGGTGCCGGCGGCTACCCGGAGGTGGCCCGCCGCTGTGCCGAGGAATCCAGGGACGAAATAGACCAGATACTGGGCGAACCGGACCTGGTGTTCATCACCGCTGGCATGGGAGGCGGCACGGGAACGGGGGTCAGCCCGGTGGTGGCCAAGATAGCCAAACGCAAGGGAGCCATCGTGGCCGGTATGGTGTCCATACCGTTCAAGGTGGAGCGGGGACGGGTGCTGCGCGCCGAGCAGGGGCTGGAACTGCTGTGCAAAAACTGCGATTCCACCATCATCTTGGATAACAACCGCCTCCTTTCTTTCGTTCCCAATCTGCCCATCGACAAGGCTTTCTCCGTCATGGACCAGCTCATATCGGAAACGGTCAAGGGCATATCCGAAACCATTCTCCTGCCCTCGCTGATAAACCTGGACTACGCCGACGTCAAAACCATCATGGCCAGCGGAGACGTGGCCGCCATGCTCTGGGGAGAGGGCAACACCAACGAGGGGGCAGAGACCATTGCCATGCACGCCATGCACCACCCGCTGCTGGAGGTAGACTTCACCGGCGCCCGCGGCTGTCTCATCCACATCACCGGAGGCCCGGACATGACCCTGGACTTTGCAGACAAGATGGCCCGCACCATAACCGGCGAAATGGACCCCTACGCCAACGTCATCTGGGGGGCCCGCATAAACAACGAGTTCAACGGCAAATGCCGCATCATGGCCATCATGACCGGCGTAAATTCACCATACATTCTTTCTCCCGAGCGAGAAGGAGTGGTGATACCAAAATGGGAGGGAGGTAAAAATAAAGTCGGTATAGACATTATTGGCTGAATTTTTTTGTCCTCCCCCCTTCCTCCCCTATTTTTTTGGTTTTGGGCACTAGTGGATACTTTTTCAAATGGCGAGGCGTTCCTCGTTTTTCGGCAGATGGACGGCGGAGGCAAAGTCCCGGATTTCCTCGGCCAGCGGCTCCGGGTTGTCTGAATGGAAGATAACCACGGTGTCCGGTGAGCAGGAGCGGGCGAAGGACACCAGTTGGGAATGCCCGGCATGGGCGGAGAAGTCAAAAAAGTGGACCTGACAGTTCACCCTCTGGGTGAGACCGTACATCTCGATTTCTCCGTACTCCAGTAGCCGGCGACCGTTGGTTCCCTCCACCTGGTAGCCGGTGAGAATGATGGCCGACTGGGGGTCGTTGCGAATGGCCTCCACGTAGCCCAGCACCGGTCCCCCGTTCAGCATGCCGCTGGTGGTGATAATCACGTCGCCCTGCAGCGCCAACTCCCGGCCCCGGCGCGAGTACACCACCCGCAGCCCGTCCATCGCCTTCTTCAGGTCGCCCGCCGACCGTACATACTGGGGATGACGCAGAAAAATATCTGCCACCCGGCTTCCCATGCCGTCCAGCCACACGTCGTGCCCGCAGTCTCGCAGGATCATGGCTATCTCCTGGCTTCGACCCACGGCAAAGGCGGGTACGATGGCCTTTCCCCCGCTGGCCACCACCTCGTCCACGGTGTCCAGAAAGGTCCGCTCCAGCTCGGTGCGCGGAGGATGCTCCTGGCCGGAATAGGTTCCCTCCAGAAACAGCACGTCGCTCTTCACCGGACGGGCCCCCCGCAGCAGCCGGGTATCGATGGTATTGATGTCACAGGCAAACAGGACGCCGGAGTCCTCCACCTCAAACATCACCGACCCCGGGATGTGCCCCGAGGAATGAGAGGTAACGTACAGGGAGTCCACCTCTATGGACTGGCCGGGGGTGATGCTGACAAAATTCTGGACGGCCTGGCGGACGTCTATCTTGTCGTAGGGAAACGGGTACCCGGTGGACTCCGCAATCTTCAGCGTGTCCTTGAACAGCAGAGAGGCAATTTCCTGGGTGATGGCGGTGGCGTAAATGGGCACGTCGTAGCGTCCCGACAGCCAGGGAGTCATCCCCGAGTGGTCCAGGTGGGCATGGGACAGGAAAACGCCGTTGACTGGGGGAGCCTGCTTGGGGTATTCCGGCGGCTCCCCCGGAGTAAGGCCGTAGTCGAACAGCATGACCTGGCCGTCAATGGCGGCGTAAATCCCCAGCCGCCCTACCTCGTTCCCGCCGCCCAGGAATTCAACATCCATAACAACACGGTATTAACGCCATCCATTTAATACTTGGGTTTTCCTGCCGGTCATCCCACAAGAGAGGTCACGTAATCGATGAAATCGGACAGTTTCATGCCGGCATTCCAGTCCATTACGAAGTTGCCGCTGCCCGTGGTTTCCAGGTGGGGGAGGCGGCGGTGGAGCACCTGCGCTCGTCCCTCCAGCCCGTCCATGGGCAGAGAATAGACCCGCCAGGAGTCACCCCGCACCCCCTTTATGCGAAAGGCAAACAATGGCAACACCCTGCACCGCTGGCAGGAGGCCAGCATCTCTTCGGCCTGCCTCTGCATCCTCCCTCCCTCGTGGCTGAACAGGATACGGGAACCCGCACGAGCCTTTATCTCCACCAAGAAGGACATGCCCCCCCGCAGGGCCACGATGTCCGCGATGCCCAGGGAGCCGGCGGCCCGAACCACGATGAACGGGTTGCGGATGATTTTGCGGTACTGGGCCTGCTCGGTGGGGCTGCAGGTCTTGGTCACCCTGTCAATGACCACCTGGTTGCCGGACAGGATTTCCCGGAGCTCGCGCTCGTAGCTGCTCATGGGGGTCAGTATCCGCCGATTTTCAGGGAGGGGTCGCCCAACAGCACAAAGCTCTGGATGGTGTGCAGGTGCCAGCGCTCATAGGGGCTCTTGAAGTGGTCGGTGTAGCTGCTGACCGCGTAGCTCCAGCACTCGCCCAGATGCTCCAGGCCCTCCATGCCGTAGCCGTAGATGAGCTGCAGCTGCATGTAGCCGTAGCCGGATTCAGCGCAGTCCGGGTCGTTGACCCCGTCGCCGTCCAGGTCTCCCGATTCGCCAGGGGTAGCCACCGGAAAGGCGGTGTAGCCCAGGGAGGCAATGGCCCCACCGTTGTACTTGCGGGCAAACCACCAGGCGCTGCCCTCCGGGGCCGGGGTTCCGGCCCAGGGAAAGTTGGTCATGCTCATGTTGAACATGGCGGTGTGGCAGCCCCCGATGATGGAGATGCTGTACTCCTCGTTGAAGAAAAAGGGTATGTCGTAGAACTTGAATCCGTCCTCCCATTCGTTGAAATTGTTTTCCTTGTGGGTGCTCCAGTAGATGGGGCTGCCATGTCCGTGCATGTGGATGAACATGGCCCCGTCGTTCATGCCTGATTTCATGGCGTCGGAGGTGACATCGCCCAGGGACACGTATACCTTGTCCGCCTCAAAGCCGGGCAGATAGCTCAGCACCTTGTCGCATACGATTTCGCCCTCGATGCCCTCCTGGGGGAAGTTGTCACCCCCGGCCAGCACCACGTTTTTGGTTCCCTGCCCGTTCTCGTAGGCAATAGTCTTCTGCACCATAATATTCACCTCCGCCCGGTTCCGGCAGGCCCACCGCCCCAGATACACGTCCGGGTACAGGTCGGCCTCGTCCTGCAGCCGACCCATGTTGCGCCATTCCATGAACACGTCGTTATCGTCGGTATCCCAGGAGGAAAAGGAGCCGTCTGCGTTGTAGAGGTCGGCAAAGTACAGGTCGCTGAGGTAGCGGTTCTCCTCCGCCCAGAACACGTGCACATAGCGTACGGGCAGCAGCCATTCCTCCCGGATGCCCGGTTTGCGGCCACCCACCAGAAGCACGTACTTGATTCCCCATTCCTCCACGGCGTTTTTAATGAAATACTTCATCTGCTCCGCATCGTCCCTGCCCTGGGGCGGAAAGTACTCCCCGGCCGCTATGCACTCCAGGCAGACCACCTTGGTGGCCAGCCCCTTGCTTTCCTTGTGCTCCGCCAGGGGGGTCAGCAGCTCCTCCCAGGCTCGGGGGCAGATAACCAGCAAATCGTGGGCATCGGCAGTAGCCAGCGGCTGCTCCGGGGGCTGATAGCGGACGGTAATCTCCGCCTCCCCTGCCGCCCGCGCCGTGCCAGCCACCGGGTTGTACCGCACCGGATACACGGCGATGGACAGCAGGGTTACCCGCTCCCCGTTTCGGATGCCTCCCGCCGTGTGGTATACATGGCTGGCCCCCGGATACAGGGCGTCGGTGCCGTACACCTGCTGGTCCGCCCTCCGCTCCACGGCCCGGGTCGTCATGTCGGGGGGCACCGCTGCGTAGCCCGGAGCCACCGTTTTCTCCACTGCAACCTCCTGCTCGCCGGACAGGGTCACTTCAACATCCGTGATGCGGGTGCCCAGGGGAAACACAAACTCTCTGCGCAGCACGGGCACCACCGGCTTTCCCGGCGAGTGAAGGGCGGCACAGCCCTCCAGGGTCACGGTGGCATAGCCGTCGCTGCTTCCTATGGCCGGGGGGCCAAAGGCCACGGTTTCCTGCAGGAGATGCTGGTCGGTGGTGTCTCCGACTCCGGTCCCGGGGAGGGCCGTCATGCCGCCGTTGAACCCGATAACTCCCACCCCTCCCACTAGGAGGGTGATCACCACAAAAAGTACCGTTATTCGCTTCATGGTATGCCTCGTCTTCCTTATCTGTCCAGAATATTTAAAGTTTGATATGGGAAAACGTTTTATTCATCCAGGCCATTTTCTTACTGATGAAGACGGACGTGACCATCCGCGACATCATGAACGACAACCCGGTTATCATCAGCAGGAAGGCCAGCGTCATGGATGCCGCCCGGGAAATGAAGGGCGAGGGGGTAGGCAGCCTGATAATTGTGGACAACGGGGTGCCGGTGGGCATTGTAACCGAATGCGACATACTCCGCAAGGTGGTGGCCGAGGGAAAAATCCCGCAGGAGGTCATGGTGGAGGACATCATGAGCTCACCGCCCGTCACCGTCTCCCCCGATGCGTCACTTGAGGAGGCCATCAAGCTCATGGGCACCCACCACATACGTCGCCTCCCGGTGGTCCAGGACGGCAAACTGGTGGGTATGGCCACGGAGCGGGACATGCTCCAGGTCTCTCCTCTGCTGCTGGACGTGGCACGAGAGTTGGCGGCCATCGGCGGCGGCTCCGGGGAGCGCCCCTTCAGAAAGAGGGAGGGGATGGCCGGAAAATGCGAGGGGTGCGGGATGCTGACCGACCGGCTGACGGAGACAGATGGTCACCTGTTCTGCGAATCCTGTGCAGAAACCTACGGCTAAGGAGGAATTTT
>DSCA01000207.1 GCA_011049295.1 Thermoplasmatales archaeon | reverse complement strand
CTACCGGATTATGGCCCAGGTGATGGCCACCGGGGAGGGCAACATCAAGAGGTATATTGGGGTGGAGGTGATGGGGATGACCGCCTGTCCCTGTGCCATGGAGACCATCCGGGAGGCCTGCGGCAGGGAGCTGGGCATGACCCACAACCAGCGCAACGTGGTGACCATTATCATGGAAAGCCGGGGGGAGATAGACGCCGACGACCTGATTGCCATCGCCGAGGCCTCCATGAGCTCTCCCACCTACGAAATCCTCAAGCGGGCGGACGAAAAAGAGGTGGTGATGTACGCCCATCAGCATCCCAAGTTCGTGGAGGACGTGGTGCGGGACCTGCTGACCAACATCCTGCACAAGTACCGGGACCTTCCGGACGACGTGGAGGTGGTGGTCCGCAGCAAGAGTCTGGAGTCCATCCACAAACACGACGCCTTCGCTGAGCGCACCACCACCATCGGAGAGTTGAAAAACTAGGGTGAGAATCATGTTGGCAGTATGTGAGGACCACGGACCGTATCGGGGGCCGGAGTGCCCCGTATGCGGCGAAAAGGGAAAATTTTTGATGAGCGACCGCGAAATCAGGGCCCTGAGCGGCACCATGGCCGGCATCCTGCGCCACTTTCCGGAGCAGTTCCGGGTGGACATGGACGAGCACGGCTGGGTGGGCATCGAGGACCTGGTGCACGCCATCAAGGACAACCGGCTGAACTTCCACTGGCTGCGAGACAAGCATGTGGAGGCCATCGCGGGCACCGACGAAAAGGGCCGCTACCAGGTTAAGGGAGGCAAGGTGCGGGCCACCTACGCCCATACCTTTCCCGTAGACCTCACCGACCTGCCCGAGTCGGACGCCGACGAGCTGTTCTACCCGGTCACCCAGGAGGAGGCAGACCTGGTGGTGGAAACCGGCCTGTATCCCACCGACCGCTCCAAGGTGCACCTCAGCGAAAGCAGGGAAAAGGCTCTGGAGGCGGGACGGGTGCGCACCCAGCACCCGGTGATTCTGCGCATCGATGCGGCGCAGGCCCGGGAGGACGGCGTGGATATCCGCCGGGCGGGCAAGGACGTGTGCATAACGGATGAGGTGGAGGCCAAATACATATCCCTCCTGGAGTAATCCCGCACTAACTTTTTTATAGGAGATCAATTATTTCCTATTTCCGGGCTCGTGGCTCAGCTAGGTAGAGCAGCAGGCTCTTAACCTGTCGGTCAGGGGTTCGAATCCCCTCGAGCCCGCTTTTTTCCGGGGCATTTTAGCGAGGACTGAAGGTATGCCGGTAGATAAGGCGGGAAGTGATATGGTGCTCGAGAATAGCCAGGAACGAATCGAATCCTAACCGAAGGGTCGAGAAAACTTTAGCTATGGAGGAGGGGCGCTAAAAAATTGGCGAGCAAACCATCGCGTGCCGTGGTAAAGTTCTTCGGTGGTCATTTTCATCGGCTCGAATACCACGTGATACAGGTCATACTCGTCCCAATCATAGGTGAGAATTCTTTCTTCCTGCTGCAGACGAGTGAATAGGGCCGTTCCCGGCAACGGGGTGAGGATGTTTGCCCCAGTGGAATCAACGTCCCATTCGTTCAATTTTTCCAAGGTGGTGGCAAATATGTCAGAGGTATCCTGGTCGAATCCAAAAGCGAGCGAGGACATAACGGCGATGCCGTAATCGTGGAGACTTTTTACCAGGGTACCATAATCGCTTACTCTATTGCTTTGTTTTCCCAGGAAATCAATGGCGGTCTGAGAGACGGTTTCCAGGCCGATGGCACAGGCTATGCATCCCGCTTTGCTGGCCATATCCAGGAGCTCTGTATCTCTGGCTACATCGGCGTTAAAGAAGCAGGCAAATTTTTTGTTGCATTCCTGCAATTCTCTGAAAAGTTTTTTGGCGTAACCGGGCACCAAGCTAAGTGAGGAATCCATAAACACGAAGTATTGCTGAGGCATGCTTTTTACGGCTTCCACTATCTGTCGTATGGGTTTGAGACGCAGTTGCTGTCCCATGGGGGAATGGGAAATGGCGCAGAACTCGCAGTGATTCACGCACCCGCGAGTGGCTTCGATACCCCCAATGGGGCTATAGGATCGATTGGTGCCGGTGGGGCAGGGCAAGGTATCTGCAGGTAGGGGTTTTTGTTGATGGTAAAACGGTCGGAGCGTTTTTTTCTCCAGGTCCTGCAGAAGGCGCGGCCATGTATGCTCCGCCTCTCCTATAACTACGGCATCGGCATGTCTTTTTGCTTCCAGGGGCAGGGCCGAGGCATGATATCCTCCCAATATGACGGGCACTGCCTCTGATCGAATGTGGTCAGCAATAGCATAGACACGGGAGGCGGTGGCCGTAAAATAGCTGATTCCAATCAGGTCGTAGCTGTCTACGCTCATTTTTTTCCATATCCTCTCATTTACGCTCCGGACCAGAGTGACTTCGTGGTTGGCTGGGGTAACGGTCGCCAGATGTTCCAGGGTACAGGAGGGCCAGAGCAACCAAATTTTTTCTATCCACTTATCGTAAAACGTGCCATGGGGATTGCCGAATGCCTGCAGTAGCAATATCTTCATCTGCATCACCACCCGATAACAGCCACACATATGACGTTCATTTTTTGAACGTTTAATAAATGAGTGTTCATTTAAAAAGTTTTCTAAATGCATATAAGTAAATTCCCGTTATACAACGGATGAAAACACCGGTTGTCGCCGGCATTATACTCCTCCTTGCCCTCCCCACCGCCCTCCCCTTTATGCCAGGAAACCCCAACGCCGCCGAACATTTCCTCCCTGTGCTCCCCGCAGAAAACGCACCACGGCGGCAGACCTTCACCATTACCCTCCTCGACTCCGTGATTCCCTCCTTCACCTCGCCCCCTGAAATGGAGGCCATCCTGGACGGCTACACCTGGACCGCCGGCACGACCACCTACACCATTCGCATCCGCTGGCTGGGCGATGCGGCCATCACCGGGGGGGCCCTGACCCGGGGCGTTGACGTGCTGGTCATACCGGGCATCGGCAAAGAATTTCGACGACCCGTTTTTTCCTCCGGGCCCTGGAAAACGGCCATTCGCCAGTTCGTGGCCCAGGGCGGCGGCTATTTCGGCACCTGCGGGGGCCAACATGGGGGCGCAGGGACTGGTGGCGCCGGGGCAGCGCGGCTGGAAGTCCTGGACGGCCTGGGAATGGTGCATGCATCGCTCTGCCCTGGGCCTGGCCCCCGTCCTCTCCTACCAGGACATGGCGGATCCGGGAGCCAGCAGCCTGAAGGAGACGCCGGAGCGGGTGGGCCAGTCCGCCTACATCTGGTACAACCTCTCCATCGAGGGCAGCGGACTCTGCCAGCGCTGCCCCGTCAACACCTCTCACCCCATCTTTGCCGGCTATGAAGGACAGAGCCGCATCATGCGCTGGGTGGGGGGCCCGGCCCTGATTCCTACCTCCGGCAATGTTACCGTGCTTGCCTGGTATCCAGCGGAAAACATGTCGGGGCCCCATGGAAACGCCAGCACCCAGGTGCATGCCTGGCGATTCGACGGAGGAAACGTGGTCCAGCCCCTGGATTTCTGGGACCCCACCGACCGGGTGATTGAGACCCATCTGGCGGGCAGACCGGCGGGGATTGCCTCCACCTACGGCCGGGGGCGGGTGGTGCTCTTCGGCAACCATCCCGAGCACCCGGCGTGGGAGGGCGGGAGGCTGGTGGAATCCGACGGTCCCCGTGACCGCATGCTGCTCAAAGGACTGTTCAGCTGGGAGGACCGCCGCCCCCTTCCCGAGGACTACAACTGGTGGCTGGTGAGACGGAGCGTGGCCTGGGTGGCTGGCGTGCCGGACGACGAGCTCCCCCCGGTGGCTGCGGGCGACAACGTTTATTAAAGCTGGCCAGTTGCAGAAACGATGAGCGAGGAGCACAGCCAGGACGTAGTGTACAAGATTTTTCGACTGCTGCGGGAAAACGTGATAAAAATACTCACCGTGCTGCGCGAGGAGGAGAGTATTCGATGGAAGGAGCTGCAGGAGAAAACGGGCATTTCTACTGCCACCTTCAACCGCTCCCTGGCCGCCCTGCAGGAGGTGCACTTCATCACCAAGGAAAAAGGCTACTACCGTCTCACCTGGGCGGGCCGCCTGCTCATCGATGGATTCCTTCTCCTGGGCTGGCGCATGGCGGACAAGCCGGAGGACATCGAGGACGTGATTGCCGAGCGGGTGCTGGCCAAAGACATCGTCATGGTGGTCCTCATGATTATATTTGTCAGTCTTCGGCTGCGCGGGCGCCTGGACATCAAGACGCTGGAGGAGGAAATAGACAGGGAGCGCAGCGTCATCGCCCGTCTCGTGCAGGATTTCGAGGACGAGGGCTACCTGCGCCGGGAAAACGGCCTCCTGGTGGCCACTGACAAGTTCGCCCGGCTCACCCCCGAGGAATTTTTCTCCCTGGGCAGGCCGTAGCCCGCCGCAAATCCTTTAAAAAGGCCGGCCCATTCAGTTTAACGGTGGAAACATGAAGATGGTGGAATGTGTTCCCAACTTCAGCGAAGGAAAGCGTACCCCGGTCATCCAGGCCATAATCGGAGAGCTGGACTCCTACAGGGTCAAGATACTGGACCGGTCTCCCGATGCCGACCACAACCGCACCGATGTAACCTTCATCGGTGACCCCCAGGAGGTAAAACGGGCGGCCCTGGCCATGGCCCTGAAGGCGGTGGAGCTGATTGACATGACCCAGCACAGGGGAGAGCATCCCCGCATGGGGGCCATGGATGTGGTGCCCTTCATCCCCCTCATGGACACCACCATGGAGGAATGCGTGCAGTTGGCACGGGAGTTCGCCCGGGAGTTCGCCGAGCAGGCGGAGGTCCCCTGCTATCTGTACGAAGAGGCAGCCACCCGACCGGAGCGCCGCAACCTGGCCGCCATCCGCAAGGGAGAATTCGAGGGCCTGCAGGAGGAAATCGGCAAAAACCCGGAAAAGGAGCCCGACTACGGGCCCAGCCATATCCACTCCACGGCGGGAGCCACCGCGGTGGGCGCCCGGTTTTTCCTGATCGCCTTCAATGTTAACTTGGACACCGACAATCTGGAGGTGGCCAAGAACATCGCCAGGGCAGTGCGCCACTCCTCCGGTGGCTACCGCTACGTAAAGGCCATGGGCTTCGACATCAAGGAGCGGGGCATCGTACAGGTATCCATGAACCTGGTCAACTACCGGGGAACCCCCATTTTCCGGGTCTTCGAGACCATCAAACGGGAGGCCCAGCGCTACGGGGTCAGTGTCCTGTGCAGCGAGCTCATCGGCCTGGTGCCCATGGAGGCCCTGCTGGACGCGGCCGGCTTCTACCTCCAGCTGGACCACTTCGAGCAGGGGCAAGTGCTGGAGCAGCGGCTCCTGGAGGAATTGCAATGAGCCTGGCGGAGCAGCGCCTCACCGAGTTCATGGACACCCTGGCCAGCGGTGCCCCCACCCCCGGCGGGGGAAGCGCCGCCGCCCTGGGGGGCGCCATGGGCGCCGCCCTGGCCGAGATGGTATGCAACCTCACCCTGGGCAAGGACGCCTATGCGGACGTGCAGGAGGAAGTCTCCCGGGTCCAGGCCGCCTGCCGGGAGCACCGCCGGCGCCTTATCTCTCTCGTTGACGAGGACGCCAGCGCCTTTGACCAGGTAATGGTCGCCTTCAAGATGCCCAAGGGCGAGGAGCGCTCCTCCGCCATCCAGGTAGGCTACCGGAAAGCGGCCTCCGTGCCCCTGGAAACGGCCCGTCACTGCCTGGGGGTGCTGGAGCAGGCAGCCACTATTGCCCGCATTGGCAACCGGAACTCCATCACCGACGCGGGAGTCTCGGCCCTCATGGCCCATGCCGCCCTGCATGCGGCGCTGCTCAACGTTAAAATCAACCTGTCCGGTATCCGGGACCGGGCATTTGTGGAGGAGACCACGGACCTTCTGGCCGATATGGAGGACCGGGCCACCCGGAAACTGCGGGAAACCCAGGAACTGGTGCACGAGGCTCTATGAGGACCGACTTGGACATCGCCCGGGAAACACCCCTGCTGTCCATCCGAGAGGTGGGCGCCAGCATCGGCATCCGGGAGGAGGAAATAATCCCCTGGGGCCGCAGCAAGGCCAAGGTTTCCCCGAATATTTTTCGGCGTATCTCTGGACGTGAGGACGGCAAACTCATCCTGGTGACCACCATCAACCCCACGCCGGCCGGAGAGGGTAAAACCACGGTGACCATCGGCCTGGCCCAGGCCCTGGCCAGACTGGGCAAAAAAACAGCCCTGGCCGTCCGGGAGCCCTCGCTGGGTCCGGTTATGGGGGTCAAGGGAGGGGGAACCGGTGGAGGCCATTCCCAGGTGCTGCCCATGGAGGACATCAACCTGCATTTCACCGGGGATTTGAGCGCGGTGACCGCCGCCCACAACCTGCTGTCCGCCCTGCTGGACAATCACATCTACCACGGAGACCAGTTCCACATCGACCCCCGCTACATCGTGTGGCCCCGGGTCATGGACATGAACGACCGCAACCTGCGCAACATCGTGGTGGGACTGGGCCGGCCAGTGGACGGCGTGCCTCACCAGGATTCCTTTTCCATCACCGCCGCCTCCGAGGTGATGGCCGTCCTGTGTCTCTCCCGGGACCTGCCGGAACTGAAGCAAAGACTGTCCAGAATCATTGCCGCCTACACCTACGAGGAGCAGCCCGTCACCGCCGCCGACCTGAAGGCGGTGGGGGCCATGGCCATGCTGCTGCACGACGCCGTACAGCCCAACCTGGTGCAGACGGTGGAGCACGTTCCGGCATTCGTGCACGGGGGACCCTTTGCCAACATTGCCCACGGCACCAACAGCCTCATTGCCACCACCATGGGCCTCAAGCTGGCCGACTATTTTGTCACTGAGGCCGGCTTCGGCTCCGACCTGGGTGCGGAGAAGTTCTTTGACATCGTCTGCCGGCAGGGCATCAGCCCCCATGCGGTGGTCTTGGTGGTCTCCCTCCGGGCGCTCAAGGTTCACGGGGGCCTGAGATGGCAGGAGGCGAGGGAGGGTCGACTGGATAAGGAGGCCGTGGCCCGGGGGCTGACCAACCTGGAGAAACACGTGGAAAACATCACCCTTTTTGGCCTTCCCCTGGTGGTGGCACTCAACAAATTTCCCGGGGACAGCCTGGAGGAGATGGCCCTGGTGGAGGATTTCTGCCAGCGGCAGGGTATCCCTT
>DSCA01000188.1 GCA_011049295.1 Thermoplasmatales archaeon | reverse complement strand
GTTCCACCCCCCCGCCCAGCAGATGGTCGAGAGGCGGACAGTCCAGCGGCAGGTATTCATCGCTCACGGCACCACAACCCCCGTCCGCCTAAAAGTCTTTTGTCCCGGCGGTCAGAGAGCGCCCCCGATGTGCAGGCTGGGGTCGCCCAGCAGCACCCAGGCGCCCACCGTCTTGGCATCCCAGATGTCCAGGAAGGCATTGGTCCATTCCACGGGAGCCGTGTTCAGGTACTCGGTGACCGCGTCGGCGCACACCTGCCCCATGATGTGCACGCCATTCTGGCCGTACTGCTTGAATACCAGGGTGTCCAGATATCCGCTGGCATATTCTATGATGTCCGGGTGGCCGTTGCCGTTGACGTCGTCGTCGGCTCCCCAGGAGAGGCTGGTGAAGCCGGTGGCGGCGATGGCTCCCCCGTTGAGGGCCCGGACCAGGCGCCAGGTGAAGCATTCATAGAAGTGACCCATGGAGGCGATGTGGCAGCCGCCCAGCACCATCACCGGCAGATGGTCGCCATTTTTCAGTTTGGGGATGTCCCGGGCGGTGATGCCTATCCACGTGCCGTAGTCGTGCGGGGGATGGGTGGCCCAGGACAGGTAGTTGCCGTGTCCCTCGAAGTTCACGAAACCCGCTCCCTGGCTGAGCTCGTCGATGATGCGGTCGGTGCTCAGCTGCCCGTTGGACCCCAGCAGCTTGACCGGTGTCACGCCGGGCATGTAGTCCAGCGACTGGTTGACGGTGATTTCTCCCTCGTAGTAGTCGGTTCCCCAGGGCGAATCGTCGAAGGAGTCCCCGCCCACCACCACCATGCGGTCAAACCAGTCCCCGGGAGAGGTGCTCTCGTAGCCCACGATTTTGTTCACCACAATGGCCACCTCAATGACGCTGCGGCAGGCCAGCCGACCCACATACACGTCGGGGTAGAGGTCCATGTGGTCGTTGCAGACCTCGCCTCCCACCGTGTGGTTGTATTCTCCGTAGTAGCCATTCTGGTTGCTGTCCCAGGACGAAAAGCGTCCCTGGCCGTCGTACAGGTCGGCGTAGTACAGGTCGCTCAGAAAGCTCTCCTCGCCGCCGGGAACCATGTAGGCGGTGCGGGCCGGCAGCCGGTCCACCCCTCCCACCAGCAGCACGTACCGGGTGCCCCATTCCTCCACGGCATTCTTGATGAAATACTTGATCTGCTCTGCCCGGTCGCTGCCCCCCGGAGCAAAGTAGGTGCCGGTGTAAATCTGCCGCAGGGACACCCACCTGGTGCTGACCCCCAGGCTTTCCTTGTGCTCGACCAGGCGGTTCAGGGGCAGCCGGTAGGTGGCAGGGCTGATAACCAGCAGTTCATAGTGGTCGGTCCATGAGGTGGGAGGTGCCTCCTCGTAGGACACGGTGACATTGAGGCTGGAGACGTACAGGGCCCGCTGCTCGCGGGACAGATAGCGAACCGGATAGGCTGTCAGGGTCAAAAAGGTGACGTGCTCCCCGTCCTTCAGCCCGCCGTTGGTGCGCCAGGCCAGCCAGTCCGGGGGATGGGCCGCCTCCTGTCGGTAGACCGGTCCCTCCTCAACGGTGCTCCGCAGTCCCCCGCTCAGGTTTATGGGGGTGGGAGCGGGCATGACCTTTGCCGGAAGCGACAGGAGGCTGGGAGCCGGCATCTGGTAGGACACATTCAGGATGCGGGTGCCCAGGGGAAAGGTCAGGGTGGTGGTCACCGCGGGGAGGATGGGTGCGCCGGCGCTGCGCGTTTTTCGTGCCCCGTCCACGTTGACATTCACGTAATCCCCTTTAGCTGTCACGGATGGAGAAGAAAAGTCCAGAGTCAGGGTGGTCTCTTGCAGAGAAGATGATGGAGACGGCATCAACATTTCAGTTTCAAACCGGGGGGTGTACACCACACTCACCGCCCCGCTGCCTGCCAGCAGCATGCCCGCGATTAGTATTCCCGCAATGGGTGCCTTCAACCGCATGCCACATACATCAGACGTCTGCTTTTAAGTATTGCCCACCAGGGGCTCCTCGTCGGGGAGCTCCCCCAGGGCTATGACTCCGCCCGCCGCCCCCATGAACACCTGCAAGGGCGGGGTGAGCAGCCGCCAGTGGAGGCCCACGAAGCCCACGAAAACTGCCAGGTATACCGGGGAAAGAGCTTGGGGCCCCGTCAGGCCCACGGTGCCCAGAGCGCCGTCGTAGTTGAGCATCACGTCTATCTCGGGTATCACGGTGAAAAAGGGAGGCATAATCTGAAAGGTGCGCCCGAACCACTGGTTGAGCAGGGCCTTGACAAGGGTCACGGGGCGGGTGAGGGAGATGCCGTAGCCGGTGGCCAGCACCAGGCTGGGACCCCTGATGACCCAGGTGATGTTTCCGGGAGCCGAGCCGTGCTTCTCAGCCGGGAGCCCCTTTTCGGCACCCTCTGCCCTCACTGTCCACTCCTGCAGGGTGTGCTCTTCCACCACGCCGGCTCCCAGCAGCACCTCCCGCTGGCGGTCTGACAGAAGTCCGTTGTCGGCCGGGGTCATCACCTCCTCTACCAGTTTCTGTGGAACGCGCAGGGTCTGGGTGCTCCGGCTTCCGTCGGCCCGCATCAGGGTCTGCACCACGGTTACCCAGTTCAGGTCCCCTGCACGGGAGATACCGGAAACCACTCCGGGGCTCGGGGGGCCCTCCGGGTTGAGGGCATGGTGGCTGACGGCGGGAAGCAGCATCAGAAAAAACAGGCCTGCCGCCATGAGGACCACGAATTTTTTCGTCCCTGCCTGCATGGCACCGTACAACCACTGCCCGTTTAAAAACGTTCACCTGTTGGCCGGGCAGAGATGCTGCCGGGGTAAGGCTCAGTTTGATTGGAGGAAGCGGGGGGGGACCTCCCCTATTTTATACCACTTTTTTTATTGATACATTTATGGACCTCTACCACGCCCTTCAGTCCCTGGTGGATCAGATTCCCTCCGGCCGGGTGGTTACCTGCGCCGGCCTGGCCCGGGCCCTGGGAGACCCGAGGGCGGCACCGGTCGTACGGCGGTGGGCAGATGCGCACGGCCTGGAGCAGGTGGTGGACGACACAGTCGGTCACGTAGATGTCTTCACCTCCTTTAACACCGATTTTCCCCTGGAGGAGCTGCGCCGGGAGCAGCGGGCTCTACGCCGCCGGGTGGTCCTGAAGGATGACTGCGGGCCGGTGGAAACGGTGGCCGGGGTGGACGTGGCCTATGCCGGGGACCTGGCCTATGGGGCCTATGTGGAGATGAATGCGGAGGGGGAGACCCTCCGCTTTGACCGGGTGTCCATGGCGGTGCGTTTTCCCTACATTCCCACCTATCTGGCCTACCGGGAGGGGCCGGTGCTGGAGAGGCTCCTCAGGGGCCGCCGGCCCTCGCTGGTCATGGTGGACGGAAACGGCGTTCTGCATCCCCGGGGCTGCGGCCTGGCCTGCCACCTGGGGGTAACACATGATTTGCCGGTTATCGGGGTGGCCAAGTCCCTGCTGTGCGGGGAGGTGAGAGACGGTGGCGGCATCTACATGGAGGGTGAGCTGGTGGGCATGGCCGTGGGGGAGGACAGGCCGGTGTACGTGTCCCCGGGCCACCGGGTGACGGTGGATACGGCGGCCGAGGTGACGAGGTCCTGGCAGCGCCACCGCATTCCGGAACCCCTGCGCCGCGCTCATATCCTGGCCACCCGGACCAAAAATGAAAACGCTTTATAATGCCGGCAGGATACAAGGGCATGGACCTGGTCTGCCCCCTTGACTATCGCTATGGAAGGGAGAGAGTCAAAAAAATTTTCAGCGAGGAAAGCCGCCTGGCTCACCAGCTGCGGGTGGAGGCCGCCCTGGCCCGGGCCCATGCCGCTCTGGGCACCATTCCCGGGGATGCAGCGGAGGAGATCAGCCGCAAGGCCACCCTGGACCACGTGTCGGTGAGCCGGGTGAATGAAATCGAGCGGGAGATTCGCCACGACGTGATGGCCATGGTCAAAGCCCTGGCTGAGGTTAGCGGGGAGGCAGGCAAATACGTGCACCTGGGGGCCACCTCCTACGACATCGTGGACTCGGCCAACGCCCTGCAGATGTTGCAGGCCATCGAGATTCTGGAGGAGGACCTGCAGGAGGTGCTGCGCCGTCTGCTGCACCTGGCTGAGCGCTACCGGGACGCGGTGATGCTGGGCCGCACCCATGGCCAGTATGCGCTGCCCATCACCTTCGGGCTGAAGATGGCGGTATTCGCCTCCGAGACGCACCGTCACCTGGAGCGCCTCCGCTGGTGCCGGCGGGAGGTGGGCGTGGGAAAGATGTCGGGGGCGGTGGGCAGCGGGGCGGCCCTGGGCAGCCGTTTCCTGAACCTGCAGGAGATGGTGATGGAGGAGCTGGGCCTGCAGGCGGAGGTTCCCTCCACCCAAATAGTGGGTCGGGACCGCTACATCGCCTTTCTGGGCGTGCTGGCCAACCTGGCTGCCTCCATGGAAAAATTTGCTACGGAGATTCGCAATCTGCAGCGCAGCGAAATCGGGGAGGTGGCAGAGGGCTTCGGCCAAAAACAGGTGGGCTCATCCACCATGCCCCACAAGCGCAATCCCATCGTCTGCGAGCAAATATGCGGGCTGGCCCGGGTAGTGAGGGCTCAGGTGCTGCCGGCCTGGGAGAACGCGGTGCAGTGGCACGAGCGCGACCTGTGCAATTCCTCCTCCGAGCGCTTCGTCATCCCCCACGCGGTGGTGCTCACGGACTGGATTCTGGCGCAGATGGCCGAGGTTTTCGCTCACCTGGAGGTTTTCCCGGAGCGGATGCGGGAGAACATCCAGCGCAGCCAGGGTTTGCCCATGGCGGAGGCGGTGATGATGCTGCTGGTGGACAAGGGAATGGGGCGCCAGGAGGCGCACGAGCTGCTGAGGCTCTGCTCGGGCCAGGCGCTGGCCACGGGGAGCCATCTGGGGGAGGTGCTGACGGCCACCGACGCCGTCTGCAGTCTGGTGGACGAGGAGGAGGTGGTCGATGCCCTGGACGCCGAAAAGTACGTGGGGGAGGCCAAAAAATTGGTGGACGCGACCGTGGAGCGTCTAACCGCCGATGAGGCCAAACAGCAGTGAAAAGGGGGCCACGTCGTACTCGGCCAGGGACTGCAGCAGGTCCCACAGTTTTTGGTTGAAGGCGGAGCCCATGCCGTCCACCAGCAGGGCGGTTCCCCAGGTTCCCTCGTAGCCCCCGGAATGGAGGCTGCGCTGGTAGGTGTTGTTTCCGAACAGGTCCAGCAGGCAGGCCACGCCGAACAGCTCGCTGCTGGCCTGGGAGGAGGCGCGGGCGGCATAGCGGTCGTTTCCCAGGAGGTCGGCCATCACCCCCACCCCCACTATTTTGCCGTATCCCTGGGAGAAGCGGTCTGCGGTGTAGGTATCATCTCCCGCCCCGTCCAGGAGCACGCCGGTTCCCAGCTTTTTCAGCCCGTTGGCCCACCCCTGGCCGGCTCCCTGGGCGTAGAATCGGGCGTCGTAGATGTCGTTGCCCAGTACGTCCACCAGCAGGCCCAGGCCCCCGCTGCTCCCGTATCCCTGGGCGTAGCCCTCCGCCGTGTACACGTCGTTTCCCGTTCCGTCCACCAGCAGGGCCAGGCTGTTGCCGTTGGCGCAGGCCTGGGCATGGGAGTATGCATGGTAGGTGTCGTTGCCCCGCACGTCGGCCAGCACGGCCAGTCCTCCGGCTCTGGCCGCCGCCTGCACATGGGAGCCGCCGGCATAGACGTCGTCACCCCTCATGTCCACCAGGGCGGTGAGGCCGGCGCAGGCGTAGGACTGCGACCAGTTGTTGGCGGTGTAAAAGTCGTTGCCCCGTACGTCGATGAGCATGCTGATGCCGGCGAAGCTTTTGGCCA
Organism: Thermoplasmatales archaeon; assembly: GCA_011049295.1. Classification (GTDB taxonomy): domain Archaea; phylum Thermoplasmatota; class E2; order UBA202; family DSCA01; genus DSCA01. Next base: position 1,537 of record DSCA01000188.1, on the reverse strand, counting down.
TCTGGCCCTGGTAGCGGTCGTTGCCGGCCACGTTCAGGAGGAGCGCCGCTGCTTCTTCGGGATGCCGGACGGTGATCAGGTCGTCGCCTCCCAGGTCAATCAGCAGAGAGCAGGTTCCCACGTGGGTGGTGTTGTCGCTTCCCCCCACCCGGATGTGGCCCGAGGGGTCCTCCAGGACCATGCTCTGGTTGAATCGGGCCGCGTATTTCTCCAGCACGGGCAGAGCCACCCGTACCGCCGACAGCAGGCCCAAGCCCCCGTCCACCAGGGCTGCCCGGTCAATTTTTTGCACCAGGAGGGAGAGCTTGTCGGTGTTGCTGGCGAACAGGTCCAGGTTGGGGAAGATTTTTATGCGCTCGCTGAGGGCGTAGCGGAGAACATCGGTCACGTTGGTGTCGCTCTGATTGTGCTGGCGCAGAAACTGGCGCTCGTCGGCGGTCAGGTTGCGGAAGGCGAAGGTGCAGGACCGGCTGGCGTCGTTGAGGGCGTACACCAGCAGGGCGATGCTCTGACTGAACTCGTCGGGCAGAGGGGCTATCTGGCTAAAAAAGAGATCTGTATCCTGCTGGCTCACCGTGAAGTTGTGGAGATGGTAGAATTCCAGGACTGCTTCCTCCAGCCACGGGGGGTCCTCCCGGTACAGCATGTCTACCTTGCCCGTAGCCACCACCAGCTCCATGGTAACGTTGCGGGGAGTGGCCAGGGAAAAACCGTCCAGAAGGGAGGGGACGGCGTTGATGAACCCGGACACGTTTTCCATGGTGGGCAGCTCCCGGGCTACGGCCTGGGGAGAGGACCAGGCGGGCTGCTGAGAGGTGCCGTACGTCGGCAGCAGCAGCAGTAGAACCAGGAAAATGCAGCCCTTCTTCATGCCAAGAGACAAATATTGGACGGCTATAAGTAAATTGTTGTTTTCCTCGCCCTCCTTTTCCTGCCTCCCACCTCCGCATCTCTTTTATACGCTCTCTCCTTACTATCGTAGGCAGCCGGCAGGGGTAGCCAAGCCTGGCCAACGGCGCAGGACTTAAGATCTGACCAGCCAAGGGTTCGAGGAGACATCCTGTCTCGAAGGAGTCCGAGGGTTCAAATCCCTCCCCCTGCATCCTTGCGGGCACAACATTAATATGAGACATGGCCATGTGGTAGCATGAGTTTACCCGACGTCCAGTCCTGGCCGCCCCGGTCGCGGTTCAAGCTCAGTCGGGTGGGCATTCAGGGCATCAGGAAGCAGGTGTTCATCCGGCGGCCCCAGCGCACCGTGCAGCTCATCGTGGACCTGGACGTCTTCGTGGACCTCCCCGCCTTCAAAAAGGGCAGCGACCTGTCTCGCAACTCAGAGGTGATTGAGGAAATTGTGGAGCAGTCCGCCCGCCAGCCCGCCCCCAGCCTGGAGGCCATGTGTGCGGACATTGCCCAGCAGCTGCTGCGCAAGCATGACTATGCCACCCGCTCCGAGGTGCACGCCGCCGCCGACTATTTCCTGGACCGGGTGACCCCCAGCGGCCGCAGGACCATGGAGCCCTACCGGATTATGGCC
>DSCA01000110.1 GCA_011049295.1 Thermoplasmatales archaeon | reverse complement strand
GGGAGTGACATCCCGGTAGGCAATAGTGTTCTCCTCCAGTTCCCCCGGTGTCTGGGAATCGGACAGGCCGACGGTGGTGCTGGTCAGGAGGGCCATGACGGCCACGGTGAGAATGCTTTTTTTGTGGGTCATGATGGTCCGGGACACCGCGAGGGCGCCCTTTGTGCTAACGCCCGGGGCCATATAAATTTTTTTAACAAATGTTAATTGGCGGTCCGTGGGGGCTCCTCTTCCTGAATCAGCGCCCGATAGCGGGTGATGGCCAGGCGGCCCCAGGGAAAGGTGAGGGCAATACCCGCCACGAGATTGCCGGCGGCGATGCCCACCCATACCCCCACCAGCCCGTACCCTAGGACCATACCCAGCAGATAGGCCACGGATACCTGCAGCACAAGGGTCCTGACGAGGGTCACGATGAGGGCGTTCATTCCCTGGTTTATGCCCCGAAACAGGGCCGAGGTGAGCATGCCCAGGGGGACGGAGGGATAAAACAGCGCCGTATACCGGAGGAAGGCAGTGATGTCGTCGGCCAGGAACCGGGCCTCCTCCGAATAGGTGAAGAGGGTGGTAATCTGGGGGGCAAAGATGAATATGATGCCGGCGGCCACGAGCTCGATGACGATGCCGATTTTAACCGCGTACATGAAAGCAACTTCCAGTTTGTCGGGGTCGCGGGCCCCGTAGGCAGCCGCGGTCACCGCCGTCACCCCGGTAGCGATGCCCATCAGGGGCAGGGTGCCGAAGGATACCACCCGCCAGCCGGTGGTGAACACCGCAACCCCGTCGGTGCCCCCTATCCGGATGATAATGATGTTGAGCAGGAAAACGCTGAAGGACATGGAAAGCATGGCCACCGAGGAGGGAATGCCCACCCCCAGAATCTCCCGGACGATGGCCCGGTCGGGCTGGAAATCGCTCCGGCGCAGGCTCACGTAGGTATCGCGGGTGACGAACATCCAGTAAAAGAACAGGGCAGCCGCCACAATCATGGACAGCAGGGTGGCCCAGGCGGCCCCGGCGATGCCCATGTCCAGCGTGTAGATGAAGATGGGGTCCAGCACGATGTTCAGGGCGGCGCTGAACACCAGGGCGTACATGGCTCGCCTGGTATCTCCCTCCCCCCGCAGAATGGCGTTTCCGATGTTGGCAAAGAAAATGAAGATGGCCCCCCCGAACAGCACCCGGGCGTAGTCGGCGGCCATGGAGGTGGCCGGACCGGTGGCCCCCATGGAGGTAAAAACGGGCTCCAGGAAGGGGATGAAGGGCAGGCTGAAGGCCAGGCCCACCAGCATGCCGATGAGCACCGTGTGCAGGGCGGTGTTGTCGGCTCCCCTCTTGTCTCGCTCCCCTATGCGGCGGGAGATGGCGGCGCTGCCCCCCACCCCCAGGCCGCTGGACAGGGCGATGATGAACATGATGAACGGGAAAAACAGGCCCACCGCGGCCAGGGCGTCCGCCCCCAGCCCCGCCACCCATATGCCGTCCGCCAGGTTGTAGGTGGTCTGGGCCAGCATGGCCACCACCATGGGCCAGGAGAGCTTGGTAATGGCTCGTCTGGGGTCCCCCAGCAGGGTTTTGACCCCCTCGGTCCTCGTGTCGTCGCTCACGTTTCCTCCGTCCTCTCTCCGGCATTGGCCTTCACCGCCCGTTGGGCCAGGCGAGACAGCGTCTGCAGCAGGACCTCCTGCTCCTCCGGGGAAAAGGGCGCAAGCAGGAGGTCATTCCACCGGTGGCTGATGGACCGCAGCATCTCCCGTACTTCCAGGGCTTTGGCCGTGGGACGGATGGAAAAGGTGCGACCGTCGCGGGGGCATCGCTCTCTGGTCACGTAGCCGTCGTTTTCCAGCTTGGCCACCATTTTGCAGGTGGTGGCCTTGGTGATGTGCAGCTGGCGGGTGATGTCGCTCTGGGTCATCTGCTGCCGGGCGTAGAGGCGCATCAAAATGTGAAATTCTCCCCAGGTGAGGCCGGTGTGGGCCAGCTGTTTCTCCACGAAGATGCGGGTCTGCCAGTGGAGAATGGAGAACAGTTTACCCAGCGAGGGAGGGGCAAAAGCCATGGGATGGGATGGCGGCATCCAATAAAAAGGTTTCGTACGAAACCATTTTGGGGCGGCTACATGCCGAGATGGGCCCGCACCCTGTCCAGATTTTCCGGATGGCGGTCAAAGTAGTCCCGCACCGGCTGCAAAAGGCGGTTGAGATGGACGGCCACCGCATTTTTCAGGTCCAGGGGATGCACCTGGCGGTGGGCAAAGGCCGTTTCCAGGTCCTCATATCTCTCAAAAGACAGGTCGCCGCCGTACTTGGCTGGCCGGGCAATGGTGAATACCTCGGTGGCGGGAAAAACGATGTACCTGCACATCTCCAGCACCGGATTGCCCTCCACCTGGCCCTCCGGGCAGTAGGCCTGCCGCAGTTTTTGGGCCACCTGCTCCTCGCTGTCGTGGATGAACACGCAACTGGAGGGGCTGCTCTTGGACATCTTGGCGGCGTCCATCCTCCCCGCCGCCGCCTCCAGGCTGGACAGGATGGGGGTGTGCAGGGCCACCGGAGATTTGGCACCCATTTTTTTGGCTATATCCCGGCACAGCATGTGGGCATGACGCTGGTCCATGCCCCCGTAGGCCAGGTCCAGGTCCAGATAGAATATGTCGGCCACCTGCATGGCCGGATACAGAAACTTGGAGAAGTCCTGCTCCGCCTCCGCCGCCTCCCGGCCCATGATATCCATGGAGCGCCGGATACGGGCCAGGGAAGCATGTTTGGCCACCTTCAACACCAGCTCCCAGTACCGGGCGTCGTTGACGTAGTCGCTGGCATACAGATAGGTTGCCCCCTCCACACCCAGGGCGGCAAAGCAATCCTTCATGTACTCGCCGCAGTCCCCAATAGCCTCCATGCTGCCCCCCATCTTGTCGTTGACCCAGGCATGCCAGTCGGCAAGGAGAACAGTGACCTCGAAGCCGGCCTCCTTCAGGTCCCTGATTTTGTGGGCACATATAATCCAGCCGGTGTGCACCAGTCCGGAGGGCTCAAAGCCGATGTAGGCCTTTCGGGTGGGTTTTTCCAGCACGTCCCGCAACTCCTCCGGAGTGATGACCTCCTCTGCGTATCGGGTGACCCGTTCAAAGGCATCCATCGGTATGAAATAGCGCCTTCCTTAAAAATCTATGGTGCATCCCGCTGTCGGCGCAGGTGGGCGGCGATTTTTCCGTCCTCCAGCACGAGGGCACCAATGTAGTCGCAGTCTTTGCAGTGCCACTTGCTCCAGTCGTGGGGAAGAATCCATTCCACGCGGGGAGAGCCGCACTGCGGACAGTAAAGACCCTCTTTCGCTTCCACCATATCCAAAAAGAAAGGAGGGTTATAACCCTTTGCACCGGACAGTCATCGCCGGCGGATGCAGGCCTTGAGTCCCAGGGCCGTGCCCCCGATGACCACCGCAAAAATGACCAGCAGGGCCACGAAGCCCAGAGTGATACTTTCCAGCACCCATACGGCATACAGTCCGCCGGCCGCAGCCACCATAAAGATGAGGGCCACCGCCGACCAGTTAATGTACCGGCAATACTGCTCCTGCAAATCAGAGGGCCGCTCCTTGGAGGTCATGTACATCTCCCCAGTAAACAATGCGCATGGCCATAAAAGGTTACCGACCGGTGGCAACCTTTTTATCGTTCCGCTGCTTCTTATACAGTGGAAGACGGGTTACTGCGGGAGGTTCTGTCAGCCATTGACACCTGGAAACCCCGGCGGGCCTGGAAAACAAAAATAGGGTACCGCCGCGACCTTTTGCACCATCTCACCGGGCTGCTGGTAAAAGACCCGGCGCAGCTGGACATCGTGATAGAGAGGGGGAAGAGCCGCTGCGACATCGTGGTAAACGGCGTGATTGGGATAAAGGTGAATAAAAACGTGGCCTACGTCATGCAGGTCCATCGTCTGGGCGGTCAACTGGCACAGTTCCAGAGGGCCTACCGGCACGTCATCATCCTCACCGTGGGCACCACCAGAGGCAAGGCCGGAGCACTGCTCAGGGAAAAAATTGCCGCCGTCAGCCACCGCTCTGCCTCTGTAACCCTGGTGGAAAAACAGTGGCCGCCGCAGAAAAGCGCCGGTGCATAGGGCCTAAGCAGACCCCATGCTGCAGGATGAGGAGGCTCTGCCGCCCGACGGCCCTCACCCGATGTAGCTTAGCTCGTCGGTGTCCTTGTCGCCCAGGCCGGAGGCGCTCTTCTCCAGCTGCTTGATATGCTGGGCGATGCGGCTGATTTCTTCGGCCTTTTCCTCCAGTTTGGCGAAACTGATATTGATGTTCAGGATGCTGGTGAGCACCTTGAGCACCTCCCGGGCGGAGTTGGGGTCCACCATATAGCCAGAGGTTTCCCCCATCAGGCAGACGCCCTCCAGGCCCCTCATGCTGCCGATGCCCAGCAGCAAGCCGGAGGCGCCCACTATGCCTCCACCTCCCCGGTCCCTGAACTCGATGCCGTATTGCTGCAGCTCTTCCACCAGAGAGGCATGGGTGGCGGCACCGGTGACCGTGGGCTTTTCCACGTCCATGCCCACCCCGTAGCCGCCCAGGGTGTACACGCGCCGGGCGCCGAACTCCTGGACCACGTCCAGCACCGCCTGGGTCAGCACATACTGTCCCCGGGTGGACAGGCCCTGATAGTCTCCGGTGAGGATGACCAAATCCTGGTCTCCCTTCCAGTAGTAGAGCTCGTTTCTGACAAGTTTGATCAGCCCCTCCTGGTTCACAAACACCTGGGGCGGAAAATCCGTGGAGAATATGTCGGCAAACTTGGTGGCCTCGATTTCGTCGATGAGGTGCTCTGCGGCCAGCTTGCCCACGTTGCCCACGCCGGGCAGTCCCTCGATGAGGACGGGATGCTCCAGCTCCGGTTTTTCCAGGTAGTTGACGGTTGCTTCGTCAATACGTATTTTCTTTTTAGCCATGCTATCACTTATGTTGCTTTTTGAGCTTCCGGCGATACTCCCCGTAGGGGTCCTGGGGTGAAAACCGGGCCGGCCCCACCTGGAGGCTCTGGCCATGACAGCGAGGGCAGATGTCCTCCAGTGTGTACCGCCGGCAGACGTCGCAATACTTCATTTTATGGTACGTTTGAAGGACCCGACACCGTCGTGTTCCCTGATATAGGCCACCCCCCGCTCCGCCCGCTCCCTCAGCTCCTTCTCCGCCAGCTTGTAGTCGGGGGCGGTAACGTCGATGCGGTAAATGGGGGCTGATACATATTTGACGGATACGGTCACGTCCTCGGTTTTTCCCTCAATCTGCTGCAGGGCCTGCCGCACGTTTTCTATGCCCTCCCGCTCCGGGGAGAATATCTCCACATAGCCGGTGATGGTAACGAAGGGTATGATGATGTTTTCCCGGGCCACCTCCACGAAGGCGTCCATCCAGCTTCCGGAAAACCCGTCCTCGGTGAGAGTGCTCTCATCGTAGGCCGCCTCCTCTAAGGCCGCATACAGAGATTCATAGTGGCCAATGAGGTCGTTGCCGAATTCCTGGTAGCATTCGTCGACACTCTTCCCCAGCCGCTCGGCCACAATCTGCAGGAGTTTATGGGCCTTGCTCTCATTTTTCCACTGCTGAATGGTCTCCCGGCGCTGATGGTCGTTGACCCGCTTCAGCGACAAGTCGATGTACCCCTTGGAGGGGTCCACGTCCATGACCTTGCACACGATGCGCTGCCCTTCCTTCACGTGGTTGCGGATGTTCTTGATCCACCCCGGGGCCACCTCCTTGATGTGGATGAAGCCCTCGGTGCCGGGGTATTCCTCCAAGCGCACGAAGGCGCCGAATCCCTTGGCTTTTTCCACGGTGCAGACCACCAGCTCTCCCCGCTCCGGAAGGTCCTTGGCAGGCATGGTTTACGACAACTCCTCCATCTCTTTTGCTTTAAACTGGGCGATGCCCCCGGTGGGCTCGGCCAGCACGCCTCCGCACACCTGGCACATCACGGTGGTGCTGGCCTTGGTGAAAATAATCTGCTCGTTGTTGCAATCCACACATTTTACTTTGACGAAGTCGCCCATGATGCTCACCTCTTAAACTCGAATTTTTTGGCCCGGACACACTTCTTCTGGTGTGACTTGCCACAGCTTTTGCAGGTATACTTGAGATAGATGCGCTTGGTGGGTTTTTCTCGGCCCTCGGGCTTGGGACGGGGGTAACCTCTGTACCCGGCGGTAACCCGGCGGAAACGGCGCTGCCCGAATTTGAATTCCGAGGCTTTCTTTTTCTTGACCCGCTTCACGTCGTGCTCGGTGTGCTTCTCGCAGGACGGGCAGTAGGTGTTGATAACCGAAGGTCGAATCATCGAGTTTTGTAATACCACCTTCTATATAAAAAATGTGGTCTGCCGGTCGGCATACTCCACGGGAGAGAAGCCGTAAATCTATTAAACCCTGGGCACAATGAACCGGTGATAGCATGAAAAAGGTTGCAGTGCTGCTGGCCGGCTGCGGCGTGTACGACGGCAGCGAAATACACGAATCGGTCATTGCCCTGCTGTCCATAGCGCGCGGCGGGCACAGCTACCAGTGTTTTGCCCCGGACAGGCCCCAAAAGCAGGTCATTGACCACCTGACCGGGCAGGAGATGGGCGAGGAGCGCAACGTGCTCACTGAGTCGGCCCGCATCGCCCGCGGGGACATCCAGCCGCTGTCCGGATACCGTCCGGAAAGGTACGATGCATTGATTATCCCCGGAGGCTCTGGCGTGGCCAAAAACCTGTTTACCTATGCCCTGGACGGGGAGGACTGCCACATCGATGAAGAGGTGCAGCAGGCCATCGCGGACACCCAGGCGGCGGGCAAGCCCCTCGGCGCCATCTGCATCTCGCCCCTGCTGGTGGTCCGGGCCTTCAAGGGAACAGCGGTGAAGCCCACGGTTACCCTGGGAAATGACCGGCGGTGGGCAGAAGCGGTGCGCCATATGGGTGGCCGGCACGAGGAGCGGACCGCGGACGCCGTGTGCATCGACGAGAAAAACACCATCGTCACCTGCCCCGCCTATACCATCGCCCGCACCATTGCGGAGGCCGCCGCCGGCATTGAAAAACTGGTGGACGAGGTGCTACGCCGAGCCGGCTAGCGCCACACGGAGTCCACATCCAGCCCGAAATCCTCTTTTTCTTCCGTGGCGGTTTCTTTCTTGCGCAGGTGTTTGAGAACCAGGTCTATTTTTTCCTCGAATTCCTTGTTTTTCTTGAATATCACGAAGTCGCCCCGCATCTGCTCCAGGAGTTTTTTGGCCACGTCCTGTTTGCGCTTGACCGGAACCAGGCCGGAGGGATAGTCGAACTCCATCAGCTGGTCGGTGATGTCCTCCATGAGGTTGAGGACGTCTTCCACCTCGGCAATTTTTCCCTCCTTGAGGAGAATGACCGCCTTGCGGCGCAGTTCCCCCACCACGTCGCCCAGCCCCAGCAGATAGGAGGTATAGGTG
>DSCA01000120.1 GCA_011049295.1 Thermoplasmatales archaeon | reverse complement strand
GGTGGAGACCTCCACCAATCTGGCCACGGTGCGTCTTGGAGAGGAGCTCACGGTGGAGATGAGCACTCGCAGTTCCATCGATTCGGCTCTGGAGGGCGTGATGCAGCGCATACGGGCCATAGGGGAACTGGCAGGGGCCACCATCGAGGAGGGGGGCCGCTACCCGGGGTGGAAGCCGGACATGGGCTCCGAGCTGCTGGACGTCGCCAAGCGAGCCTACCGCGACATTCACGGCGAGGACCCCGAAATCAAGGCCATTCATGCCGGTCTGGAGCCGGGTGTCATCGGCCAGGTGGTGGACGCAGACATGATCTCCATCGGACCGCAGATTGAGCACCCCCACAGCCCGGACGAGGTGGTATACGTCTCCTCCGTGCAGAAGTTCTGGGATTACCTGCTCAACATCCTGTGCATGGTCGCCGAGCAAAAAGAATAACTCTGCTACTGCTGGCGAATTCGCCGGGCCCGCAGCCCCTTGCTGGTTTCCTCTAACTCAAAAGAGACCTTTTTCCCCTCCAGGGGCTCAAAGTCCAGGTCGTCGGCATGAACGAAGATGTCATGGCTGAACCGGCGGGAGCGAAGGAACCCGTAGTTGCGGCGGCTGAACCAGGTGGTTATTTTGCCGGTGAAGCGCTCTCCCTCCCCCGTTTTTTCCCAGCATTCCCCGCAGTAAAACGCCTCGCACATTAGACACTCGTAGACCGGGCCGGGGGAGCCGTACAGATTTTTTCCGCATCGCCCGCAGACCATAGCCTCCCGGAGCTCGTCGGTGCACTCCGGGCAGCAGGCTTCGGCCGGATTCAGAAACCGGCGTACCTTGTCGTCCATGCTATCCCAACGTTATCTGGCGCTGCCCCTTATACTTTCCCTCGTACGGGCGGCGAGGGGGGCTGCGTACCTCCTCGAACACCACCTGGCAGAACCGGTCGCCGGCCCCCAGCGCAACCTCCTCCCGGGTGGTAAACCCGGACAGGGTGAGGGTTCCCTCGAAACCGATGTCCACCTTTCCGAAGGAGGCCATGACGCCCCGGCGGGCATAGGAGGAGCGAATCCACAGCTGGGCCGCATGCCGGGGGAGGCGCAGGTACTCCCGGGTGGACACGGCGAACCAGGTGAGGGGGGGTATGACGGCCCTGTCGCTCACCTCCCCGTCCACCATGACCTCGGCCACCGACAAATCGTATCCGTTGGGCGTCAGATGGCGGGGGGTAAAGGGCTCAATGGCCAGCTCTCCCCGCCGGATGGACTCCCGGATGTCCCCGTCGGACAGAATCATGACAAGGTGAACGGAACCGTCGTTTAAAACGTTCCCCCCGCAAATGACATAAAGCCCGCCTGGATATGCGAGCATGACGGGCAAGGGAACCATCTGCGTGGCGGGGGATGCCGACCGGCAGACCGGAGCGGTCAACCAGCCGCTGCACCTCTCCTCCACCTTTCGGCTGACCGAGAGCGCCTACCGGGCCATCGCCGAGGGGCGGGGACGGGAGGCATCCGTCTACACCCGGTGGGGCAATCCCACCGTCGGGGCCTTCGAGCAGAAAATGGCCCGGCTGGAGGGCGGGGAGGAGGCAGTGGCTTTTTCCTCGGGCATGGCGGCCATTGCCGCCGTGATGCTGTCCCACCTCCGGCCCGGTGACGAACTGGTGACCACCCGGGAGCTGTACGGCGGCACCTATTCCTTTCTAGAAAAAGAGTTGAAGAGGCTGGACATCAGGGTGCGATATGCCGACTGTACCTCTCCCCGGGACATCGCCTCGGCCATAACCCCTCAGACCAGACTGCTGTTTTTTGAGTCCCTGACCAATCCCCTGCTGCGGGTGGTGGACATCCCGGCGGTGGCCGAGGCGGCCCGTCAACACGGGGTCCCCCTGGCCGTGGATGCCACCTTTGTCAGCCCCGTCAACCAGAATCCCCTCTCCCTGGGGGCAGACCTGGTGGTGCATTCCGCCTCCAAGTACCTGGGGGGCCATTCCGACCTCATCGCCGGGGTGACAGCGGGCACCCGGGATGCCTGCCGGGAGATGTGGCAGCGCATGACCCACCACGGAGGCTGCATGGACCCCTTCCAGGCATGGCTGTTGCTGCGTAGCCTGAAAACCCTGCACCTGCGTATACAGCGGCACAACCAAAATGCCCTGGCCGTGGCCCGCTTCCTGGAGCAACACCACCGGGTGGCGGAGGTATGGTACCCGGGCCTGGAATCGCATCCCCAGCACCATCTGGCCAGGCACGTGCTGCAGGGATACGGAGGCATGGTGACCTTCCGCATAGACGGCACGGACCGGGACGGCCTGGCCTTTATGCGCCGCCTGCAGGTGGCCACGGAGGCGACCAGCCTGGGCGGAGTGGAAACCCTGGTCAGCATGCCCTTCAACACCTCCCACAGCTACCTCAGCCCGGAGGAACGAGAGGCCATCGGCATCGGCCCGGGAACGGTGCGCCTCTCGGTGGGGGTGGAGGACGTGGAGGACCTGCTGGCGGACCTCCGGCAGGCCCTAGATTCACTATAACCCGGGGTTGAAAATCCACACCTGGAGGCTGTCCTCCAGGTTTCCGGTGACCACGGTAACGGTGTGCCGTCCCACCGCCGGCTGATTCCAGGTCCAGGCATAGGGAGCGCTGCTGTCGGTGCCCATCAGCTCTCCGTCCACATAGAAGGACACCGGCTGGCCGTCGGGGGCATGGGCCTCCAGGGTGATGGGGCCCACAATGACCGTTTTTTCTCCGGGCAGGGGCAGAACCTCCCGGTCGTTGACATACAGCATGCCCATCCGGGGGCGGGTGAGACCGCCCAAGACGATATGCATAACCGGCGAGTACCACCAGGTCTGGCCCTCTATCACCTCCCGGCCGTCGGTTCCCTCTAGTTCCTCGTAAAAGGAGGCATTGGTGCGCTCCTCAACCAGGCGGAGGTAGGAATGGGGGCCGTATTCGTGAGGAGCCAGCACCTGGGCGTACACCTGGTCCACCCGGGCCCTGGCCACCAGATAGAGGTCGGTAATATTAGGGGGAATAGCAAGAGTGTCGCTCCATATCACTCCTCTGGTACGGCCGTTCCAGGCACTGTCCCATCCTGTCCCACCCAGATACTGACCGGCATACTCATCGTGTAGAATACCTACGCCCATGGGATTGTCCACCACGTCCGGTCGGGTGCTCCACTGCAGTACGGTACCGTCCACCACCAGGCTGCCGTTCACCTGCCAGGAGACGGTGAGACCGTCGGCCCTCCACTCCGGCTGCCCCACCCACCGCAGGTAGGGCTGGGCCATGTCGATCTGGTGAAGCAAAAAGCGTCTCACCTCCACGCCGTAGCCGGGAATGACATCCGAGCCGAAGCGCCACTCCGGGGGGTTCTTCACCGTGGACATCTCCGGGGACAGCCACATGATGCCCGCTCCCGGGTAGGGACCGAACACGTCGTTTTTGACGAAGGGAGCCTCGGCGGGGCAGCGGGCGATGTTGGCTCCGTACGCCCAGGGAGCGATGCTTCCCGGGGCCTCATATCCCACGGTCACCGGAATGGGCCCTATGTTGTCCTGGTTGAGCGGGCCGCCGTACCAGCCCATGTAGGACCCCAGGCGCAGGGAGGCCGCATCGTAGAAATAAAAATCGGGCGGGGCATAGGAATAGGCGGCGCCGGTCAGGGGGCTGACCCCCTCCACGTTCCGGTGGGTGGAGGACCAGGGATAGAGGAGCATGCGGGCTCCCCCGTGGAAATCGGCTCCCACCCGTATCTGATGATGGTTGACGAATTCTTTGAGCGTTTGCCCGGGGACGCTTCCCCATACCTCCGGGGGTCCGCTGCGGGCGGGGCCATCGTAGTCGGCCTCCCGGTTGAGGTCCCAGCCGTGGCCGTCCCCCCGCTGTACCCTGTCGAAACCATAGGGGTTCTGGCAGACCACGAAATAGATTTCCCGGTGGTCGAGAAGCCACTGCAGATGGCGGTCGCCGCTGTCGCAGACCTGCCGCAGCAGCCAGTCGGTGAACCAGTACATTCCCACGGTGCCCACCGTCTCATCTCCGTGGGGGCCGCCCAGGAACAGGATCTCCGGCTTGTGCAGGCCGGTGCTCTCGTTGGTGATACGCACGTACCACATGTCGTAGTCCCCGGCCACCTTTCCCGTGTCGTAGAGCTCGTTGGCCTTGAACACCTCCAAGACCTGGGGATAGCGCTCCTCCAGGGAGCGGTACCACTCCACCAGCTGCGCATAGGAGTCAGGCTTTGCGTACCAAGAACCACGGGCTCCTCCCTCCTGCGGCGACAGAAGGGGGTTGCCTATGAGGACCACGGCCAGGAAGACGACCAGGACGTGCCGGGAGGTCATAAAGGATGAACCGGGGAGCGCTCTTAAACCTTGGGGGGCTATAACCTTTTTAAAGGATGAGTGCATACTCGGTGTGGTGATTCCGTGGGTAACGTGCGACCGAACTACATAAAACGCCTGGCGAAGCGACTGGTAGCCGAGATGCCGGACTCCTTTTCCCAGGACTTCGAAGCCAACAAAGAAGTTATTGACCAGCATACCAACCTGGAGAGCAAGGTGATGCGCAACCGCATCGCCGGGTACATCGCCAAGATGAAGGAACAAAAGCGGGAGGACAATGTACTCCCCCCCGAAACTTGAACGGGCATTGGAATCACTGCAACAGGGTCGATTTGTTTTAGTGTATGATGCGGACGGGCGGGAGGAGGAAACCGATTTTGTCATCGGCGCCCAATTCGTCCAGCCCGAGCACGTGATGCGGATGCGGCGGGACGGCGGCGGTCTCATCTTTTTGATGGTTCACCACTCCATCGGCCATCGTCTGGGTCTGCCCTTTCTGGCGGACGTGCTGGCCCAGGGCGCCGCCCAATGGCCGGTGCTGGCCGAGCTCGCCCCCAACGACATCCCCTATGACACAAAATCCTCCTTCTCCATCACCATCAACCACCGGGACACCTTCACCGGCGTAACGGACCGGGACAGGGCACTCACCATGCGGGAGTTTGCCCTCCTGGGGGCGGAGGTGGAGGACAGGGCGGAGGAGGCGGCCCGGAAACTTTTTGGCCAGCGTTTTCGGTCACCGGGCCACGTGCCCCTCTGCCTGGCCTCGGACCACCTGCTGGCCACCCGGCAGGGGCATACCGAGCTCTCCGTGGCCCTGGGGGTCATGGCCGGCATCACCCCGGCTATGGCCGGCTGCGAAATGATGGACGTGGGCCGGAGTCTGCCCAAGGGGGATGCCCGGGACTACGCCCGCCGGCACCACCTGGTTTTTCTGGAGGGACCGGAAATTGTGGAGGCCTGGAAAAAATGGTCAAAGTAATGGCTACCGGCGTGTTCGACCTGCTGCACATGGGCCACGTGCACTATCTACGGGAGGCCAAGGCCATGGGCGACGAGCTGGTGGTGGTGGTGGCCACGGACGAGACGGTGCGGCGGCGCAAACACGTCCCCATCACCCCCCAGGAGATGAGGCGGGATCTGGTGGAGGCCCTGAAGCCCGTGGACAGGGCGGTGGTGGGCCGCACCGGGGACCCGCTGGCCATCGTGGAGGAGCTGAAGCCGGACGTCATCGCCCTGGGCTACGACCAGAGGGCAGAGGACCTGGAGAAACGGCTGCGGGAGAGGGGAATCACCGCCCGGGTGGTACGCTGCTCTCCCTACACGGAGCACGACCTGCACGGCACCCGGCGCATCATCCGCAAAATCGAGGAAAAACTACAAAACAACGAACTGTATGTAGGTGACGAATGAAGCGCATTGGCATCGCGGATACCACCTTCGCCCGGGTGGACATGGGCGCGCTGGCCATCGACGAGCTGAAAAGCAGAGAGGCCTCCATCAAAATCGAGCGGCTCACCGTACCCGGCATAAAGGATTTGCCCTGCGCCGCCCGACGGCTCATCGACGGCGGCTGCCACCTGGTGATGGCCCTGGGAATGCCCGGCGCCGCCGACATAGACAAGCAGTGCGCCCACCAGGCGTCGCAGGGGCTGATCATGGTCCAGGCCCTGACCGGCATCCACGTCATCGAGGTCTTCGTGCATCTGGACGAGGCCCGGGACGACAGGGAACTGAAATGGCTGGCGGAGCGCCGCACCCGGGAGCATGCAGAAAACGCCATAAACCTGCTCTTTCACCCGGAGCGCCTGACCCGCCAGGCGGGGACCGGTCAGCGCCAGGGTTTCGAGGACGCCGGACCAGTGGAATAGAGCGCTCCGCATGGTCGGCCGCCGTCGCTCAAAAAATTTATCACTGTTTTTTATAGTAGGCGGTCCTTATCTGGTTTTGCGCTATGATTGTTATGCACCGAGTCAGGGCTATCGCCCGGCATGAGGGGATGGGCGGCATGCTCTTCCGGTTTATGCACCGGCACCCGGCACTGCGGGCCCTGAAACTCCGGCTGGCCAAACGCGCCGCCTGGCTGCAGAACAAGGTCAAGCTGCATCGGGGGTGGTTTCTGGCCCTGCTCCTGTCGGTGGCGGTGTGGGCCATCATGGAGGTGTCGGTGAGAAACGTGGAGGCGGACAACGCCCGGTATTTGCTGAGCACCATATCCCAGTCGCTGGCCGCCATCTTCGGGCTGATATTCACCATCATCCTGGTGATGACCCAGATAACCAAAAAAATAACCGCCCTGGACATCTTTTTTTCCTCGGAGACCATTCTGTACATGTTCGTCTATTCGACGGGAATACTGACCCCGTTTATGTTGCTGGCGACGGGCAGCCTCACCCGGCTCAACGAGATCATTGCACTCACTGCATTTTGCATTTTTGCGGTCATTCCCTTCCTGAAATCGGTGGGACGTAAGCTGAAATACACGGCGGGCACCGAGAGCCTGCTGGAGGAAGCCCTGGATGCAGTCAAGGAAATCCGGCACTTCAAGATAGAGACCATCGTATCCGAGTTCCATGGCATCGGGGTGAGCGCGGCCACCGAGCTGCGGGAGCAGGAGCTGAAAAATATCATCTTCAACCTGTGCAAGCTGTACTCCCACTGCTCGCTCAGCAGCTACTACCGGCTGTCGGAGCAGATACTGGAGACCATCGTGGCCGTCTCCCGGACCTTCATGGAGCGGCTCTCCGTTCCCTTCAGGCTGGGTCATTACTCGGTGCTGGCCCTGACCAAGGAAATAAAAAAGGTCATCGGCAGCAGAAACCGGGACCTGCACCGGGAGATGTACTGGACTCTGGTATCCCTGGGCTTTTATTTTTACCAGAAGCAGAGGGGCCTCCAGGCCCGGGACCTGCTGAACATCGGAAACTCGGGCAAATCCTACTCCCCGGAGGCCTGGTACCTGAAGGGCTTCGTGGACAAGACCTACGAGCTGCGCAAACTGGAGCGAGAGACCCTGTTCTCCGACCTTCTCTTTTCCAGGGACCTGCGGCGGGAGATGGAAAACAAGGAATGGCAGAAGGCCGACGTGGACGCCTTCCTGAGCCTCATACAGTCGGTACACGCCGAGCACGACAAAAAACGCCCCAAGCC
>DSCA01000197.1 GCA_011049295.1 Thermoplasmatales archaeon | reverse complement strand
GTGAACACGTCACCGGCGAAGGAGTCACTGATTTTCCACACCACGGCAATCACCGCCACCGCCAGGGGAAACTCGTAGGACATCATGGTCACCATTTCACGCTGCGCTCCCACCGTGGCGAAGGGCGAACCGGAGGCGAAGCCCCCGGCCACCATGGACAGCGCCGGCAGGGCCAGCAGATACAGCACCAGGATGAGGTCTCCGTGTCCGGCCAGCAGGGGCTCCCATCCGGCCAGCGGGATGTACAGGAGAAGGGTAACCGAGGAGGCCAGGCAGATGACGGGGGCCAGATGATACATCCAGGATACGGCGTTTTCCGGCACCACGCTGTCCTTGACCAGGAGCTTGCCCACGTCCCAGAAGGGCTGCCGGAGCGGGGGGCCGATGCGCATCTGCATGTGAGCGGCGATCTTGCGGTCCAGGCCCTTGAAGGACAGGCCCAGGAAGATGGCCACAAAGGTTATGCCCGCGGTTCCCATGACCGCCTGGAAAAACAGCTCGGCGTTCATGGTGTCATCCTCCGTGTTTTTTCCACCGACAGACGGTGCAATTCCTCGGCACCGAGGATAGCCTCTCCCGAAGAGCCGGCGGTTATCACCCGGTTGGTGCAGGACATGCAGGGGTCAATGGAGGCGGCTACGATGGGGATGTCCGCTATCTGATGGTGCATGAGCATGGGCCTCCAGGCCATGATGTTGCTGTAGGTAGGGGCCCGCACCTTCCAGGTATACAGGGTGTCCAGGCCCTTCTTGAGCTTCACGTAATGGATGTCTTCGCCCCGGGGCGCCTCGTGCCGGCCGATGGCCTCTCCCTCCGCCTTCTTGATTTGGGCCAGCAGCTTGGGGATTTTTTCCTCGGATGCGATGTCTCCCGGGGGCATCTCGTCCAGGGCCTGCTCGATGATGTCCAGAGACTGCTTGACCTCCAGCAGGCGAACCACGATGCGGTCGTAGGTGTCGCCCACCACGGTGCCCGTCAACTGGTCGGGAGTAACGGCCTTGATCTCGAAATCCGGATAGGCAAAGTAGGCCACGTCCTGCCGCACGTCCTTGGGGACGCCGCTGGCCCGCACCGTGGGGCCCACTGCCTGCAGCTGGTAGGCGTCCTCCTTAGTCAGGATGCCGATGTTGCGGGTACGCATCTTGATGGTCTTGTCCTCCAGGAACAACTGGGCCATCCGGCTGAACAGGCCGCGGTAGTAGGTCAGCATCTCCATCATTTTGGGCTTCAGGTCGTCGGTGATGTCCCGGCGCACCCCACCGTACATCATGATGGCCTTGGTCACCCGGTTGCCGTTCACCAGCTCCAGGATGTCCATGACCTTTTCCCGCACCTGCCAGGTGTAGTGGAGCAGGGTGTCGAATCCCAGCTCGTGGGCCGCCACCCCCGCCCACAGCAGGTGGGAGTGGATGCGCTCCAGCTCCGCCTCGATTACCCGGATGTACTGGGCCCTCTCCGGGACCTCGATTCCGGCGATTTCCTCTACTGCCAGCACCAGGCAGGCCGGGTGGCAGAGGTTGCAGATGCCGCAGATTCGCTCCGACAGGTAGATGCTCTGCACGGGATTGTTGCGGTGCATGCCTATCCATTCCACCCCCCGGTGGTTCTGGCTGGCGGTCACGTCCACCCCGGTTATCTCCTCGCCCTGCACCTCGCAGGTAATCATGATGGGCTCCTTGAGCGCCGGA
The DNA here is from genome assembly GCA_011049295.1 of Thermoplasmatales archaeon. Taxonomy (GTDB): domain Archaea; phylum Thermoplasmatota; class E2; order UBA202; family DSCA01; genus DSCA01. The sequence continues at coordinate 6,087 of DSCA01000197.1, read as the reverse complement.
TGAATGGGGCCGATGGGTACCTTGTACTTCATTCTTTCCACCCCTCGTACAGTTTGTTGGTCTCCCGGGGGCCGGTGTCGTCCCGACGCCAGGGGTACACGCCCTCCGGGAAGTCCTCGGTCAGAAACAGGTGGCGCTTGTCCTCCAGGCCGTGCACGTCCACTCCCATCATCTCTATGATTTCCCGCTCCGAGAAGGCAGTGCCGGGAATCAGGTCGGTGAGGGTGGGCACCCAGCAGTCGTCCTTGGGAACCAGAACCTTGAGGGTTACGGCGATTTCTCCCTGAGGGATACCGTAGTTGACCGTGAAGTGGTAGTTGAGCTCCACTTGGTCACCCTCGTCGGAGGGAGATATGACGCTGAAATGGGGAAAGTGGTCGGTTCTGTCTATAAGGTGGGCCACCACCTCCTTCAACCGGTGGCGCTCCACCGGCACCCACAGGGTATGACGCTGGGTTTTGTTTTTCACGCCGGCGGTCACGCTCTGCACTCGCACCTCCAGCTCTTTTTCCTTTAATGCTGCCGTGAGCTCCTCGATGTTCATTGACTCACCTCCTCCAGGTGTTTCCAGGCCTTGACCACGCCGTCGATGATGGCCTCCGGGCGGGGTGGGCAGCCGGGGACGTAGACGCAGGTGGCCTCTGGAATGAGTTTGTTCAGGGGGCCGGCCAGGTGGTAGGACTCGTGGAACACGCCGCCGCTGATGCCGCAGCTGCCCACCACCAGTACCACCTTAGGGTCCGGGATCTGCTCGTACACCCGCTTCACCTTGTCCGCCAGGTCGCTGGTGACGGGACCGGTGAAGGCGATGACGTCGGCATGCCGGGGGGATCCCACCAGTTTGATGCCGAACCGCTCCACGTCATAGCGGGGGGTCAGGGCGGCCACGATTTCGATGTCGCATCCGTTGCAGGAACCGCTGTTCACGTGGAACACCCACAGGGAGCGCTTAAACGACGTAGAGACTATCCTATCACCTCCGGTAGAATCAGAACCACAAAAAATAAAGCGGCCATCCCCAGGATCCACAGCACGTAGTCGTTGACGATGCCGGTGTGTATTTTTTTCATGGCACCGTAGTACCCGTGCAGGGTCTCCGTGAATCCCCAGTAGATGTTGCCGGCCCGGACGTGCACGGCCTCCTTGGCCGGCTCCCGGGTTCCCGACAGGAAGGGCTTGCCCTGCTCGCCTCCTCCGTGCTTGCGCTCCCCCAGGCCCCAGATGATGTAGGCGATGAGGAAGGCCACCAGGAAGGCGATTATCCACAGTATGGGGGACCAGAATCCGCCCGTGGTCTCCAGGGGGTCAAAGAGGTTCCACATCTAGACACCTCCTCCCAGGGCGGCGATGTATGCTGCCTGGTCGGCCAGGGCCTGAGCCGCCGGATGAACCAGGTTGGATACCACCCAGTCGGGGAACAGCCCGAACAGAATGATGCCTGCGGTCAGCAGTCCCATGCCCACCAGCATGCTCCGGGGGACCTCCCGCCCGTCGCCCATTCCCTCCAGACGGGGGCCCATGAATGCAGAATGGAACACCTTGACGAAAGAGGCCAGGGTGAGAATGGACACCAGCATGGCCACGATGGACAGAATGGGGCTCACCCGGTAGGCCGACTCGTAAATGAGCAGTTTGGAGGCGAATCCGTTGAGCGGGGGAATCCCGGCGATGGCCAGGGCTCCGATGATGAAAAACACCGTGGTATATTTCATGGAATGAGCCAGCCCCCCCATCTCGTCCAGGTTGCGGGTTCCCACCTTGTAGAAGATGGCCCCCGCGGTCAGAAACAGCAGGCCCTTGTACAGGGCGTGGTTGATGATGTGGAAGATGCCCCCCTCCATGGCCCGGATTCCGTAGGTGTCGAAGTCGGCGTGAGCCAGCAGGTACAGGCCCACCCCCACCCCCAGCAGCATGTACCCGGTCTGGCTGATGGCGTGGTAGGACATGAGGCGCTTGATGTCCTTCTGGGGCAGGGCCATGGTCACCCCGATGAACATGGACAGCAGGCCCAGGGCGATGATGATGATGCCCACCGTGGTCAGGTCCAGGGTGAAGCCGTACAGGCTGAAGCAGATGCGGAACAGGGCGTACAGCGAGGCCTGGCTGGCGGCCACCAGCATGGCGGTGATGGAGGCCGGAGCCACCGTGTAGGCGTCGGGAGTCCACATGTGCATGGGAACCGCCCCGCACTTCATGGCAAAGGCCGCAATGAGCAGCCCCAGGGCCACCTTGTCCAGGTAGGTGTACTCCAGCACGCTGGCCAGGGCCCCCATGTTCAGCAGGTTGTACTGGCCGTAGAGCAGGGCCACCGCCAGCAGCACCATCAGGGCCCCCAGGGAGGATATCACGATGTACTTGATGGCACCCTCCACCGCGTCCCCGTGATAAAAGCGGAAGGCGATGAGGGCCGCCGAGGCAATGCTCAGCACCTCCAGGAAAACGAAAAGGTTGAACAGGTCGCCGGTGAACTCCATGCCCAGCATACCCACCACCATGAGCAGCAGCAGGGTGTAGAAGCGCCCCTGACCGCTCTCCCGGTGCATGAAGGCCAGGGAGTAAACGGCGGCGGCCAAGCTCACCGTGACGCTGATCAGCCCCATGAAGGCACCCATGCCGTCCACCTGCAGCACGATGCGCACCGGCACCGCGGCCTGGGCGGGGACAGTAGCCGTGGGATCAGCGGCCCCCATGGTGTAGATGTGGGCTCCCTGGGTGAACACGTCCCAGGCCAGGGCCATCATCAGCAGCTGGGTGGCAGCCAGTACAACAAGCACGAAGGCGCTGCGGGCCTTGCCGCTGATTCGGTCGATGAGCGGGGTGAGGAAGGCGCCCAGCAGGGGCAGGGCGATGAGCAGGGCCGGGGCGTGGGTGAGCAGCCAGTCCATCATTCTTTCAGCCTCCTTATGTTGCGAGAGTCAAGGGTTTCGTAGTGGCGGTAGATGCGCACCACGAAGGACAAAATGAGGGCCAGGATGGCCACGCCGATCACGATGCTGGTCAGGGTCAGCGCCTGGGGCACGGGCAGCACCAGGCCGCCGGGAATCTCCACTCCCGAGGGGAGATGGGTGTAGATGGGGGCCAGGCCGCCTTCGCGGTAGCCCAGGGTAATCAGGAAAAGGTTTACCCCGGCCTCCACGATGACGATGCCCATGGCTATTTTGATGAGGTTGCGCTTGAAAAGGATGGTGTAGAGGCCGATGGCGATGAGCAGCATCACCGCAAAGAAGGGCACGTTGTTGATCATGCTGCATCCCTCCTGGAGCCCAGGGCCATAATAAGGACCACCGATGCCAGCCCCCCTATCACCTTCAGCCCCACTGCTATGTTCAGAAGGGGCAGGGTGCCCCCCGTGTTGAGGATGCCGGGGTTGGACCCGAAGGTGGGTATCTCCCCGAACAGGACCTCCCCCACCAGGAAGTTGGACAGGAAGGTGGCAGCCAGGAGGAAGCCCAGCAGGCCGGTGACCACGAACATCAGGCCGCCCAGGCTCTCCAACACGGAGACGGACTCCTCACCAGCCTTACTCTCCACCCAGCGGGCACCGTAGGCCACGATGAGCATGACCACCGCCGAGGCCCCTATGGCCCCCCCCTGGAAGCCGCCGCCCGGGGTGAGATGGCCGTGCAGGATGACGTAGAGGGAAAATATAAGGATGAAGGGAAAAAGCATGGCCGCTATCACCCTGACCACCGGGGACAGGCCCTCATCAGGCATGGTCATCCCTCCTCCTGAACATGGCCATCACCCCGGCCACGGCCGTAAACAGCACCGTGGCCTCCCCCAGGGTGTCGTATCCCCGGTAGTCGAATACCACGGCGGTGACCGCGTTGTTGGCCCCGGTTTCGTTCTGAGAGTTCTCGATGATGTAGTCGTCCATGTCCGAGGGGGGCCGGCCGAAGTCGCGCATCTCGTAGGCGCCGTACAGCAGGAAGGCCACGAAGACCAGGAAGACCAGAGCGGCTATCTTTCTCATGCTTCTTCCTCCATGCGCCGGGTGTTTTTGATGGCAATCACCAGGATGGCCGTGGTGATGCAGGCCCCGATGCCCGCCTCGGCGATGGCCACGTCCGGTGCCTGCAGGATGTAGAATTCCAGGGACAGCAGCAGGCTCATCACGGCCAGGGCGACCGCGGAGGCCAGCAGGTCGCGCATCAGGATGGCCACCAGGGCGGCGATGACCAGCAGAACGGGTATGACCACGTGTATGAGTTCACTCCACATTTTTTTCCTCCTGTGATGTCGGCATGGATTGTTGGTTGTGCTCCTCCAGGTCGTCCACCACCGCCTGCAGGGGAACCACGCCGCTTCTATGGGCGGCCCGGGCGATGGCATGGGCACCGGTGGGATTGGTGAGCAGGAGGGCCACCAGGGCGATAAAGGCGTGGACGGACAGGGCAGCCATGGCCTCGTTTCCGTCGTAGAACCTCCACAGCCCGTACAGGATGACCGCCAGGGACAGAAAGATGGAGCCGAAGGTGGCACACTTGGTTCCCGCGTGCAGCCGGGTGTAGACATCCGGGAAGCGCAGCAGGCCCACCACGGCCAGGAAGTTGAAAAGCAGGCCGATGGCCAAGCAGGCGTACAGCACCCATTCCATCATAGGCTCCCTCCCTCCAGGTATTTGGCCACGTACAGGGTGGTGATGAAGGACAACACGGCGTAGACGATGGCCACGTCGATGTAGATGATCTCCCGGTAGGCGGCGCCGAACACCAGCATGGCGGCCACCACCATGGTGTTGATGGTGTCCAGGGCCACCACCCGGTCCGGGGCGGTGGGCCCCAGCAGCACCCGAATCAGGGCCAGGAACATGCACAGCAGGAGCACCGCCAGGCTGATGAGGAAGGGGTCCGTCCAGTTCATTCTGCCACCCTCCGGGCCCACTGGGAGAAGGAGGCGCACACCGGGCGGCAGGGCCGGGGCATCTCCTCCAGCGCCCCTTCGTCCACGTTTATCCAGTGGACATACAGGTTGTTGTCCTCGTCCAGGTCCACGGACAGGGTGCCCGGGGTGAGGGTGATGGAGTTGGCCAGCATGGTCAGGGCGATGTCGCTTTTCAGCCCGGGGCTGATTTTGACGATGCCTGGTCTGATGCGGCCCGTGACGACCCGGTAGGCCACGTCCAGGTTGGCCTTGGCCATCTCGTAAAAAAAGGGAAACAGGTAGGCCAGGAAGAACAGCCACCGCTTGGGATGGGCCATCTTGAAGTCCCGGACAAAGAGGGTACGGGCCACCACCCCCGCCGCCACCGACAGCACCGCACCGGCGAGGAGCTCGTCGTTCGCCCACATATGGCCGTTAAAGGATAGGGCCAGCCATACGATAAAGCAGAAAACGGTTGTACCGATGAACGCCCACATTGAAGGGGTAATCCGCCCATCTCTTTAAAAGATTGCGGTTTGACTCAAGATGACACGCCGGTGTGGACGGGGCGGGATCGGCGCCACAGCCACCAGGCCCCGACGGAGAGGACAGCAACCGCGGCCAGGCAGGCCAGGGCCAGGTACAGAAAAACGGGGTCGCCGGCGGCCGAGACGGCCTTTTCCGGGGAGATGGCTCCGGAGTCCTGGGACAGGGTGCGGTAGACGGGTGCGCCTTCTGCCAGATAGCGCCAGAGGGCAAGAACCGCCCCCAGGGCGGAGGCCACGGCCAGGGACAGGAGGAAGGATATTTTGACCCGCTCCGGGTGAAGGATGTTCTTGGCTTTGGAGGTGAGCTGGTAGTAAATCCACTTTTTTCCCTGCTCCTTTTTGGTCACCAGGCGGGCACCACCCAGCTTTTCCAGGTGCTGGAGAATGGTGGGCTTGCTGAGGTCCAGGGCCCGGGAAAGCTCCGACGTGGTCATGGGGCGCTGGTCCAGCTGCTTCAGTATGCCGATGCGGGTCTCGGAGGCCAGCGCCGTCAGACTGGTCTGGTCCAGCGTGACTTTTTGCCCGTCCATGGAACTAAAAATGGTTGCCTATATTAATTTGACTTTGTCACATTAGAGAATTTTCTCTCATATTTTTTGTTTCAACCACCGATTACTGTAGCGGGAAGTGGCGTCAGGCAATTCAAAATCACCTATGATAAAATTCCCCTTTACAT
>DSCA01000103.1 GCA_011049295.1 Thermoplasmatales archaeon | reverse complement strand
TATATAGACATCGACGGGGGTAAGTCTTTAAAATGCCGGCTGATGTGCGGATGTGATTTACCTCGGCAAAATCCTCCTCCGGTGGTGCCTGCACTGCAACGTTCCCGTGCTGGGCGAGACCTGCGGCATCTGCACCGGAGGCACGGAAAAAGTGATGCTCACTCCCCCCGGCGACATCCGCCCGGCCTTTGCCTTCGACCGGGAACTGCTGCAGGAGGTCGTTGAGAGACAGTTCGGCCGAGCCACTGTTCCCGAGGTGATGCTCCTTAACAACGTGCCGGCCATCGACCGCATGGACGAAGTCATCTTCGACGGACGGGTGGCCGGAGCCCTGCGCTACCACCCGGAGGAGAAGCGCTTCCGGTTTCTGCCCCGGCTGTGGTATGCGTCCCTGCTGCAGCCCACGCGGGGATACGTGGTGGCCGACCAGGGAGCGGTGCCCTACATTCTGAAGAGCGAAAACCTGATGGCCCCCGGAGTGGTGGAGGCCAGCCCGGAGATACGGACCGGCGACGAGGTGGCAGTGTATTCCCCCCGGCGCCAGGTCATCGCCGTGGGCAGGGGCTGTATGGATGCGGCGGAGATGCAGGAAGCCGGCAGGGGAATGGCGGTCAAGGTGCGTCGCAAGGGGGAGGACGCCCCGCCATCGCTGCCCCCCTCCACCTGGGACCAGGTGCTGGCCGCCAATCAGCAGGTTATTGACGAGAAGGCGGCGGGGGGCGTGGCCTTCATCCGTCGAGCAGTGAACTCCCATGACCTGCCCATGGCCGTGTCCTTCAGCGGGGGCAAGGACAGCCTGGCCACCCTTCTGCTGGTCCTGGATGCCGGCTACCGGCCGCCTCTGCTGTTCGTGGACACCGGCCTGGAGTTCCCGGAGACCGTGGAGCACGTGCATGCGGTGGCCAAGGAGCTGGAGCTGACCCTGCTGGAGGAACGGGCGGGGGACGCCTTCTGGGAGGCCATGGAGCTCTTTGGCCCTCCGGCCCGCGACTACCGGTGGTGCTGCAAGACCTGCAAGCTGGGGCCCACCAGCCGCCTGATAAAAAAGCACTTCCCCCTGGGGGTCCTGTCCTTTATCGGACAGCGGCGCTACGAGTCCGAGCAGCGCTCCAGAAAGGGCAGCGTGTGGAAAAACCCCTGGGTGGCCGAGCAGGTGGGGGCCTCCCCCATCCAGCACTGGACGGCCCTGCACGTGTGGCTGTACCTCTTCCGGAAGCGGCGGGAAACGGGCATCTCCTGGAACCCGCTGTACGAGCAGGGATTCTCCCGCATCGGCTGCTGGCCCTGCCCGGCCAGCGACCTGGCGGAGTTTGCCTTCAGGCGCCATCCCCAGTGGGACCGCCTCGCCCGGCATCTGTCCCTTTTTGCCCGTCAGCACGGTCTGCCCCAGGCATGGATTGAGCGGGGGCTGTGGAGATGGCGGCGCCCCCCCGACTGGAGCCACCTGCCCTATTCGATCTCCACAGAGCGCCACTATCCTCTGCCCGATGACGTGCAGCGCATCGCCGGCTTCCTGCGCGTCCTGGGGCCGGTGGAGCAGAGAGACGAGCGCACCTTCACGGTGAACGGGGAGCTGGTGCGCCTGGAGCCGGAGGCCGTGGAGGGATGGCCGGAGGAGGTGAAAGAGGTGGTATACCGGGCCCTGCACTGCACGGGGTGCGGGGTGTGCCTGGGCAAGTGCCCGCGGGACGCCATCGCCATCCGGGAGGGAAAGGCCTGGATGGGCCAGGACTGTATTCACTGCGGCCAGTGCAACCAGGAATGCGTGGTGCTGGTATTCGGATGATTCCGGGTATCTGCCCGGCCTGTCCATGCTCAACCTGTTGCTGTACCGGACCACCCGCTCGGAGCAGGTGTGGCAGGAGGTGGAGTGACTACAGCAGATGCTCCTCAATGCGCCGGGGGTCTAGATGGGATATGACCAGGGGCGGAGACACCGCGCCCTCCGGGGTTTCCACCCCCTCCACCGCCTCCACCTGGATGGACACCTCCCGGCCTGCCAGCTCCCGGTAGTTGCTCTCAATCTGGGCCAGCAGGCGCTCCGCCAGCCGTTCGTCGCTGTCCGGGGCTAGCTGCACCCGCACCAGGATGTCGTCGATGTCCCGCTGCACGAACTGGAATCGGTAAATCTGCAGGGTATGGAAGCGAGCAGCGGCCTCGGCCAGGGGCATGGGAAAGGTGGCCGGGGGGTATATTTTGCCGCCGGGGAGCACGATGGCGTCCTTCCTGCGTCCCTCCAGGTTGTGCAGCAGCGGGGTGTGCATGCCGCAGATAGCCTGCCGCTGGGTGAGGGCCGCCAGGTCGTGGAGGCCGGTGTAGCGGATGATGGGGGTTCCCCCCCGGTACAGACGGGTGATGACCAGGGTACCGAATTCGCCGGGGGGCAGGGGCTGCTCCTGCTTGTCCAGCACCTCCACGTGCACGAAGTCGCTGTTGACGTGGAACTCCCGGTCCAGGCATTCAAAGGCAATGGATCCCCCCTCAGTGGTGGCGTACAGGTTGCGCACCGGCGCATCGAAGGCGTCGCTGATGTAGGTGCGGGAATAGTCGTCCAGGACCTCGCCGCTAGAGATGATAACCCGGGGACTGACACGGGGTCCCTGCCCCCGGCGCTTGAGGGCGGCCAGCCCCATGAGCACGCTGGTGTATCCGATGACCAGCTCCGGACGGAAGGAGTTCATCTTGGCCAGAAGGCTACGGGCCTCTTCGCCCGTGTACAGGTTCTGGTAGTTGCGGAAGGAAAAAAAGGGTGACAGGTTGCCCATCAGGCCCTTCTTCAGCGATTCCTCGTCCGTGGTGCCGGGCACCGAGAAGTCACCAATGTTGGTTATCCGGGTTTTCCTCCAGTTCATATCGTAGGCCTTGAGCTGCCGCACGGCGGCCAGCGCCTCGATGGTGATGTACTCGATGTCCTTGAACATGTTCAGGGGACGCCCGGAGGAGCCGGAGGTGCCCACCACATAGGCCTGCTCCCGGTCATAGCCGGGAGGCACCTGGCGGTGGGGAAAGGCGTCGATGAGATCCGCTTTGGTGGTCAGGGGAATCCTGTGCAGGTCGTCGATGCCCGTGATGTCGCCGGGGCGCAGCCCCGCCTCCCTGAATTTCTCCCGGTACAGGGGAACCCGGTGGGCGTAGCGCAGGGTATGGCGGAGGGCCCGGTCCTGGTAGCGCCTGAGCTGCCGGGGCGAGGCCCGCCAGGCCCGGTTTATGTCGGTGAGGTATCTCTTGGCAATCCGGGCGGCGAACACCGGGTTGAGAAAGGGATTCATATCCGGCGAATATCCGACCTCATATTAATGTTGCGTCGGTCTATGGAGAAGAGGCAGGGGACGGGGCCTCGGAGGCAAAAATGAGGCATGGGTGGAATCCAAAGCCGTTCTGCCCCGTCCCGTGGCGTGGTGAGGCAGCCACGCCGTGTTATACAGGGTAATAGCATAGCAAATATATAAACCCTTCGTTATTTGCTAGCGTTTTGTAAGCATAAAGGGTGAGGGCTTACAGCAGGTTTCGGTAGCGCTCCCATTCGCTGAACAGGCAGCCGCAGTACTTCTGCCGGTACAGGCCGTACTGGGTGGCGATGGCCCTGCCCCTCTCCCATCCCTCTCGAAAATCCTCATACAGAAAGGGTACGCCGTATTCATCGCTCAGACGCTCTCCGACGTCCCGGACGGCCTGATGTTTCTGCTGGTGGGACACCAGCAGGGTGGTGGTGACCGCATCGAAGCCCTCTTGGCGGGCATGATCAAAAGCCGCTTTTAGCCGATGTTCGTAGCAGGCCTCGCACCGCCGTCCCTCCCGCATGGCCGCCACCGCCGCCTCCACGTAGTCGAAAAGAGGGTAATAACCGTATACCACCTCCACGTCCTCCAGCTCGGCGTAGCGCTCCACGGCATCCCGCCGCGCCCTGTACTCCAGGGTGGGATGTATGTTGGGGTTGTACCAGAAGCCCACCACCTCGTGGCCCAGCTCCAGCAGACGGTGGTGGGGATGGGCGAAGCAGGGGGCGCAGCAGATGTGGACCAGCACGCGCATGAACCCTTAAGCGGGCTCTTTTAAAATAGTTTATTGCCGGCCGAACCGGGAGAAGAGTCCCCGGCGGGGGGCCTCTTCTGAGACCTCGTCACCCGTGTCCTCCTCGGTCTCGACCTCCTCCTCCGGCTCTCCGACGACCGCGGTGGCCTTTCCCCCGTGGCTGGACCTGCGCACCCTGACCTCCACGAACAGGGGGGCATTAATGGGGAGGCCGCTGACGATGGCCATGCCGATGGGAAGGCGCTGGATTTCGTCGGCCGCTGACTGGGTGAGACCCTCCACGGAGGACACGATGGCCTTGATGTCGTTGGGATTGGTGGTCTTGAGGATAATCTGGGTGTTGCACTGGGACACCACGTTTTTCTCGATGCGGGCGGGTCGCTGGCTGACCACGGCCAGACCCATGCCGAACTTGCGTCCCTCGGAGGCCACGGTGCGGATGATGTCGGCGGAGATGGCCCCGCCCTGTCCCCGCTCCGGCACGTAGCGGTGGGACTCCTCCACCACCACCATGAAGGGGGGGATCTGGTTGGCCTTGCGGGCCTCAAACAGCTTGGTGAGCACGTGGCTGACCACTGCATCCTGGATGTGCAGGGGAACCCCCCGCAGGTTGAGAATGGAGCATTTTCCCTTCTGGACCAGCGATTCCATGGGAGTGGCATCGGCGGAAAACAGCCCCATGTCCGCCAACTCCTCCAGTTGGGGGATGAGGTTCCACTTGGCGCTGCTCTTGGCGGTTTTCAGCTCCTCTATGACGTCCCGGAGCAGATACACCCGCTTGCGCGTCTTGACCTCCTTGATGGCCTGGTAGAGAATGCCCTTCTGGACTCCGGTGATTCTGCCGGGCAGCACGTCCAGCAGGTCGCCGAGCCCCAGGTTGACCTCGTCCAGATACAGGGGGACGTCTCCCCCGTGGTGTGACTGCCCGGGGGCATACTGAACGATGTGCTCTCCGTATCCCCGGGGCTTGACCCCGAACCGCTTCATCACCTCCAGCTCGTTGCTCTCAAGATTGGGATGAACGAGCGAGACGTACTCCCCGTGAGGGTCCACAATCACCACGGGCACCTTTTTCTCCATCAGCTCCTCTATAATCACTCCCATGGCGTAGCTCTTGCCGCTTCCGCTCTTGGCCAGCACCGACACATGCTTCTGCAGCAGGGTGTTGATGTCCAGAAAAACCTTGATGTTCAGATCCTTGAGCAGCCCCAGGTAGGCGCCGTCGTCCAGCAGGCCCAGCACGTCGCGCACCAGCTGCTCGTCGGCCAGGAACACCGGGCTGCCCTGGCGAAAGGGCGTCCGGGGAACCCGCAGCCCCCGCCGCCCCCGGTAGCCGATGGCCTCGGCGATGGCCGAAATCTTCTGCTCCTCCTCCGCCCCCGCCCCCATAAACGCCTTTTCCAGAGAAACGTTGGAGATGCGCTTCACCTCCCGAATCTGGGCCATCACCTGCTGCCCCTCGTGCTCCACGTAGACGTAGTCCAGGCGCTTTACCTGCCGGTGAGAGGCAAAGGAAAAGACCGTGGAGGTGGTATCACCGTAAATGGTCCCTATCCGCTCCTGCATTAGCACCTAAATGCGCTGCCGCATGTTATAATTTGCGCTATAATTGCTCGGCCAGGGGGCGGCACAGGGAAAGCACCGCCGGGTGGGTCAGACCCAGTTTTTCCGCCACTTCCTGCTGCAGCTCTTCCCGCACCACCAGCAGCACCTGGGGGGCCTCCGCCACCGCCCACCGCACGGAGGGCATGAACCCCTCGCCCCGCAACTCCAGCCGTCCCACCTCGTCGACGATAACCGGGCGCCCCTCCCGGACGGCCCGCTCTATGGCCCGCCTGCCGTGGGCGATGCCCGCCGGGCTGACATGGTAGCGGCCCACCCTGATGCCCTCTCCGCTGGTCCTGGCGAAGGAAACCCGCTCCCCGGTCATCACGTCCACGGCGTCGCTGCCCACCTTCTGCCCCCCCTCAAACACGGGGACACAGACCACCCCACCCCAGTGCCCGGGCCTGCGCTGGACCAGGTCGTATACGGCAGTGCTCTTGCCGGCGTGGCGCTTCCCCGTCAGCAGGAACACCCTCATGGGAGCAGCAGAATGCCCATCCAGGACAGCACGGCCACCGCCGAGGCAGTTGGGAAGTACACCTCTTTTTTGAGGTGAGCGATACGGCTGGCCACGTCACTGGGCACCATTCGCACCATGGCCAGGGTCACCCCGCCAGCCAGTCCGGCCAGGGTGGCACTGGAGAAAATGGCAGGGAGGAGCCCGGGCAGCGTGTCCAGGGACAGGGGAGCGGCGGTGACCATAGGGGTCAAGATCTGGGTGGCTACATAGCCCAGGCTGTACAGCACGAAGCCGGAGATAACGCCCATGCCTACCGCCGTGCCCGCATCCAGCCGACTGATCCTGAGGCGGGGGCTGGCCCACAGTACCTCAAACAGGGCGCCCTCCACGGCGATGGCCAGGGCGGAGCAAATCATGCATCCGCCGATGGGATGCAGAAACTTCAGAACACCGGCTAAAAGGCCCATGCCCAACTGCATACCCCGCTGCTCGTACAGCATCCGACTTAGCACCATGAGACCCAGGCCTACAAACCCGGTCAGCACTACTCCAGAGGGCAGACCTGCATCACTCAAAAAATCGCCCAGGGAGCATTCCAGCAGCCCCCACAGGGAGCCAAAGGCCAGTATGCCGGCTACCAGCCGCATGTGCTTCATTTTTTCCGTCATCTTATATCACCTTGATTTCCACAATGTCACGCACCCAGTACTGTTTGGGAAGCTGGGCGAAGATAATTCTTTTGTCACTGGTCAGCACACTGTTCTGCAGGTACTTCCATTCAACCTCTTTGGTGTATCCGTCGGCAGCAATAATCCGGTAGATATGCGCTGCCGGGTCCTGGATACCTGCTTCCTGGGTCAGACTGGCAAAGGGAATTCCGGTGTGGGTTTCGTCTGCTGATGTTTCCAGGCTTTGCTCCGAGTAGGTGGCATAGAGGTGGTCAATGCTCACTGCGGTGCCATTTAAACTGATGAATTCGGTTGACTCCTGTTCCTGGAAAGATTTGACGTAGATGGTGGAGAGCGTCCCCAGCAAAAGCAGGCACGCTGCCACAAGGGGGACCAGGCGCTCCAGCCTAACGCCTCTTCTTGGACACATGCTGCTCCTCCTTGTCGGGGGTCCAGGACAGCAGCAACCCCGCAGCTCCAAAGGCCACCAGGATGATGGTGAGAGAGTACACGCCGATGTCGGCCCACACACCGTAGGTGGCGCCCCAGGCAATATAGAAGAGAATGCCTACGGCCAGCACCACGGCTGAGAAAATGCTTTTTGCATTCCATTTGATGTCGATTTCGATCATGGTATCGCTCCTGGGGGAAAGGATGGGAGCACTGGGATTTGAACCCAGATCGGCGGGTCTCTTCTATGGGTCATCGCTCCAGTTAGTCGTCACGGATCAGATGACCCTCTTGTATTCATTCCCATAACTGGAGCCCGCAATGATCCCTGGTTACACCATGCTCCCAGTATGGCAGATACTGAATGGCCTCCCCTTATATAAACTTTAAATTGAGCGGGGTGAACGGGGGCGGGTATCTTGAGGCAGGAGAGAGAAAGCCGGGCAGTTGACCGAATGCCATCTCCGAGGCGCCGCCCGAAAGGTGCTGTGTGGCATGATTAGCTTATTTTCTCACTAACACATATACCTTTTTTCCAATATGTTTTTTAGAAGACAGTACCATTGCTCCGTTTCCTATTCTTTTTACAATTCCCTCAGTAATCTC
>DSCA01000071.1 GCA_011049295.1 Thermoplasmatales archaeon | reverse complement strand
TCAGCGCTGCCCGGGAAAAGAATTCCGAGGACACGGGAATTATGATGTTGCCGAACAGAAGACTGGTCATGGACTGTGGGGTACTGCAACCGGTGCCGCTATTTTTATTTTTTGCTCCTCCTTGGTCATTCATATGCCCAGCACCCCCTTCCAGTAGACCACGGCCACCACAAAGAGAACCCCGATACAGGCCAGGTTGGCGATGACGCCTGCTCTGAGCAGGTCGCGAGAGGAAAAATAGCCGGAGGAATAGGTGATGGCGTTGCCCGGAGTGGCAATGACCAGCATAAAAGCCAGCCCTCCGCTGAGGGCAATGGCCATGGCGGCAAAGAGGGGGCTCACTCCGGGAATTTCGGTGGCAATGGCAAACCCGATGGGCAGGAGCATGGCCACGGCGGCCGTGTTGGACATTATTTCGGTAAGGTAAATCGTCAACACAATAAGCATAAAGATGATAAGGTAGGGCTGATTTCCCACTATTGAGAATACGCCGTTTGCTATCCAGTTGGCAACTCCAGTGCTTTTCATGCCAGCTCCAAGGGTGATGGCCCCGCCGTACAGCAGGATGATCCCCCAGGGAACCCGCTCCTCCACGTCCTTCCAGGACAGAGAGCCGGTGAAAAACAGCAGCATGCTCCCCATGAGGGCAATCACCGCCAGGCCCAGGTACTGAGGCGAGGAGAAAAACACCCACAGGACCACGGTAACGGCGATGATGCCGGCCACCGTCCATTCCCTGCCGCCCATGGCCCCCATTTTCTGCACCTGACGCTCAATTTCCTTTTTGGCTCGGCCGATGTCCGATATCTCCAGGGGAAAGGTAGCCTGGAGAATGAGCCACACCAGGGGCAGGGAGATGAACACCACCGGCATGGCATAGGTCATCCAGTCAAAAAAGGTGACTGTGATGCCGGCGTCGGCCAGTATGCCGATGGTCAGGGGGTTGCGGGCGCCTCCCACCGGCGTCCCCAGGCTTCCGATGGAGCAGCCGTAGGCGATGCACAGCACGCTGACCTTGCCGAAGTTGCTCTGTTTGGGGATGACCCGCATGGCTACCAGGATGGAGGCCACGATGGGCAGAAACAGGGCCACCACCCCGTGCTCGGGCATGATGAAGGAGATACAGGCACTGGAAACCATGATGCCCAGGGTGAAAAAACGGGGGCTGGCCTCAAAAAAACGGAGAAAGCGGAGGGCGATGCGCCGATGCAGCCCGTATTTTTCCAGGGCGCTGGCCAGGATGAAGGCGCCAATCAGAAAGAACACGGCTTGGTTGCCAAAGGCGGAGAACACGCGCTCGGCGGTGGTCACCTGGAGCAGCGGCTGCATAATCATCACCAGCAGGCCGGTGACGGCGATGGGGATGGGGGTGGTTATCCACAGCACGGCCGCCATGAAGAGGATGCCCAGCATGACCTGGCCGTCCCTGCTCAGTCCTTCCATAGTGGGTGCAGCGTAGGCCAGTATCAGTCCCAGCATAGCCAAGACTATGAACAAAAAATCCCGCCGGGTGAGTGAGTAGGAAGCGCTCAACTCTGGCTCCCCGTCCTGATGGTGCTGGTCCTCGTTCATGGAAATTCCTCGCTCGGCCGGTCTGCCGGTCGTTTTCCTCGTACAACCAGCAATAGGCTGGCTATTTTTTAACGTTCCTGTAAAGGTCGGGGTCTACGGCCCTCACCGCGTCTTCCCGGGACAGCATGCCGCCCAGGAACCGGTTGATACGGTCGATTTCCTCCACCGGGTTGTGCACCACCTGCCGGTACGGAACCAGGAGGTAGTCTATATCTTCCCGCCGGCGCAGGATTTTCAGGGCAAACCTGTGCAGATGCTCGAAGGCCGGCCGCTCCTCCTCTCTGTTCAGGGGCCCGGACATTTTTTCCATGGAGGTCAGAATCTCGTCCAGGCTACGCTGCATGTAGATGACCTTGTACCGGTACCCGGGTCCCGAGGGCAGATACTGGAGGCCGTAGGCGGTTATCTTTACGAATATGCCCCTGTACTGGTCAAAGGGGAAGGTTCCCTCCATCAGGCGGTTGATGATTTTTCCGCCCTCCAGCTCGAAATACCCCTTGGGATTGTGGTAGTCGGCCTGGCGGGAGCGGTCGAAGGCCACCGGGGCGCCCCCCCGATGCAGAATCTGCATCATCATGGAGGTGCCGGACCTCTCCAGGCCGGATACGATGTAATTGACGTCGGGGTCCGGCGTCCTCACCGTCCTCCCTCCAGAACGTTCCATTCCCGGAGCCTGTCCATGACCGCCCGGGCGCTTTCCTCCACCGTCTGACAGTCGGTGTCCAGGACCAGTTCCGGCTCCTCCGGCTCCTCGTAGGGGGCGTCTATACCCGTGAAGTTCTTGATTTCTCCGCTGCGCGCTTTCCTGTACAGCCCCTTGGGGTCCCGGTGCTCGCAGGTGTCCAGGGAGGCCTTGGTGTAGATCTCCATGAACCGGCCCTCTCCCAGCAGCGACCGGCAGAAGTTGCGATCCTCACGGTAGGGTGAGATGAAGGCGGTGAGGGTGATGACTCCGGCATCGGCGAGGAGGTTGGCCACCTCCGAGATGCGCCGGATGTTCTCCGAGCGGTCCTCCGGCGAAAAGCCCAGGTCCTTGTTCAGGCCGTGCCGGATGTTGTCGCCATCCAGTATGTAGGTAAGTTTTTCCCTCTGGTGCAGCAGGTAGGCCACCTCGTTGGCCACCGTGGACTTTCCGCTGCCCGACAGGCCGGTGAACCAGAGCACCACCCCCTTTTGTCCCAGGAGCCGCTCCCGCTCTTCTCTCGATATCTTGTGCTCATGCCATGTGACATTGGTTGCTTTTTGCTTTTTCATGTTTTTCCTCCTGAATGATTCTCGTTGAGGAAGGCCAGTATCTCGGCCACGAAGTCCCCGGTCTCCGCTCGGGGCAGGATGGCGCCCAGCACCTCCTTTTTGCCTCCGCATCGGTATCCCCGCTCCTTGCCCCGCTGGATGAGGGGCTGCAGGTTCCCGCGGGTGCTGCGCACGTATATCTGGTCCTCGCGGTCAAAAAAGCCGGTGTTGACCACCACGGTGTCCCGTCCGGAGTCCCAGGCCAGCCGTCGGGTGACGGCGGAGATGAGGTTGTAGGGGGTGTTCATCTTCAACAGCATGGTGTCGCCCACCTGCTCCACCGGCTGGCCGAGGAGACGCTTCATCTCCCGGTCCAGCTTTTTGCGGCTGCGGTTCCACTCCCCGTGGTCCAGGATGTCCCGGGGTCCGTCCATGGCCAGCAACTGGTGAGGGGCCCGCTCCACGGCCTTCCGGTCGCCGATTTTGTAGTTGGCATCCAGCAGGTGCACCATGTCCATCAGGTGGTGGAAGGTGAGACGGTGTTGCTGACAGAAATCCTCAATCTGGGGGTAGACCAGGTCGTTGTCCCGTATGCGGTGCTCGTGGTCGCCCACCGCGCCCAGCAGGGCGTAGAGGTTGACGGGCTGTCCCAGGTACTCGTTGACAATCCAGCTGGCGGACGGATGGCGGTCGGGGTTCCCCCCCCGGATGACCGGGTTGTGGTGGAAGACCCCCGGGATGACCCTGCCCAGGTGATGGTCGAAGATGAGGACCTTTGCACTCCGGGCCAGATGCCGGATGTTGTCTTCGGGCAGCGACATGTCGGCGATGACCACGAAGTCGTAACCCCGGCCTGCTTCCAGTTCCTCCCCGGTCAGAAAATAGTTGCCCAGGGCGGGAGTCATGGTGTCCACCTCCAACTCTGCCAGGCAAGGCAGCAGGAGGCGGGCCGAGCATATGCCGTCGGTGTCCCAGTGGTGGATGAGGAGGCCCCTGCCCTTCAATGCTTCCAGTTCCTGCATGGTTATTCCACGAAGGGATGGTCGAACTGGAGAATGGTCTCCGCCACTTCTTTCCGCATCATGTCTTCCGGGGGTATCTTTCCCTGCTGCAGCAACTCCCGGATTTTTTTGCCGCTGAAGTTGATATGGTGCTCCGGTCCGTGGGGGCATATTTTGTCGTTGACGATGGCGTCGCACTTGGTGCACCGGGAGAATGAGCGGAAGAACACCGGGGTGATGCCCAGGTCGGGAAACTCGTCGAATATGTCGTGGGCGTCGTAGGGGCCGTAGTAGTTGCCCACCCCGGCATGGTCCCGTCCCACAATGAAGTGCGTACACCCGAAGTTTTTGCGCATGATGGCGTGATGTACGGCCTCCCGGGGACCGGCATACCTCATGGCGGTGCGCAGGATGGCCATCACCGAGCGCTCCTGCAGGTAGTAGTGCTGCATGAGGGCCTCGTAGGAGCGGAGGATGACCTCGTCCCTGAAGTCACCCGGCTTTTTTTTGCCAATCAGGGGGTTGATGAAGATGCCATCGGCGAAGGTGAGCGCCGTCTTCTGCACGTACTCGTGCCCCAAGTGGGGGGGATTGCGGGTCTGGAAGGCCACGATTTCCTTCCACCCCTTCTCCCTGAACAGCACTCGGGTCTCCTGCGGGGTCAGATGGTATTCGTCAAACTGGCGCCGGTCATGGCCGACGAGAAGGATGTCGCCGCCCGCGAAGTGCCGACGCATGCTGTTGATGGCGGACACCCCGGGATGCTGGGCGTCGGTGGTGGCATAAATCTCTTTGGCCAGGGTGGTGCGGTCGTAGTCGAACAGCTCCTCCACCTCCAGCAGGGCCCGGAGCCCCGTCTCCTGATTGGTAAGGAGAATGGTGTCTCCCTCCCTGACGTCGGGGGTGTCCAGGTCGAACAGTATGGGGATGGTCCAGGGCACGTCGTTGCCCAGGCGCTTGTGGTGTATCACGCAGTCCAGGTCGTCGTGGCCCAGGAAACCGGTGAGAGGGGAGAGGACCCCGTTGGCAATGTTGATGATGTCCTCGGCCGCGGTGGTGGCCACCTCGATGGCCGGCAGTTCCTCGACTCCGGCCGGCTCCTTGGCCGCGTGCCGGCTGATTAATTTTCCTCCATGGGGACGCTGCATGCTATCAGTCGAGGTATCCCAGGGCCCGCAGGCGCTCTTTGACTTTCTCTTCGTCTTCCTTGCTGAAGACCTCTTCCTCCTCCTCGTCCATGTTGGCGATGACCTCGCGCAGGACGTAGGTCACGTAGCTGGACACGGAGGTGAAGCCGGTCCCCTCGATGCGCTGCTTTATCTTCTCCACCAGGGGGGTGGGGATGGAAACCGTCGAGTATTTTTTCTCTTTGTCCTTGTCCTTATCTTTGTCTTCCATGATATCACCGCTTCCGTAATTAAATATCATTATAAAACATTTGCGGGCGGGAGGAACGAGGACGACAGAATGAGGGCCCCTGCTGACCCCCGGCATGACCCGCTCCCCTGCCAGCATTTAAAACAACATTTATATTGCGGCGGTTCATAAGGGTCCGATATCATGCAGGATGTAGAGCGTGCGCAGCGCCTGCTCAAGGACAATGACATCGAATGGGTGCAGGGTCACTTCGTGGACCTCATGGGGTACCTCCGGACCTTTTCCATGCCGGCGGCGCCCTACTTTGAGTCCGCCATCTGGAAGGAGGGCATGGGGTTTGACGGCTCCTCGGTGAAGGGCTTTGCCACCGTGGAATCCTCGGACATGGTCATCGTTCCCGACCCTGCCACTCTGCTGCCTCTCTCCTGGCTGGAGGACGGACGCCGGGCCCGGGTGGTCATGGACGTGTTTGACGTGGCCTCCCGCCAGCATTTCGAGGGTGACCCCCGCCACATCGCCCGCCGCGCCGCTCACCAGGTCAGGGACATGGGCTTCGACGCCCTGCATCTGGCCCCCGAGTTTGAATTTCACGTCTTCGAGCAGGAAAGATGGCCCCGGGATGCCGCCCAGCCAGACCTTCACCCCGGCGTGCTGGACCCGGTGCAGAGCGGCGGCTACTTTGCCCCTCTTCCCTTCGACCACATGGAGCCCTTCCGCAACCACCTGTCCGAGGCCCTGATGGCCTCCGGCATCGACGTCAAATACCATCACCATGAGGGGGGAACCTGGCAGCACGAGGTGGAAATCAGGCCTCTCGCCGATGCTGTGCAGGCCGCCGACGTCACCGTGCTGTTCAAGTTCATGGCCCGAACCCTCGGGTCCCTGTACGACCTGCTGGTCTCCTTCATGCCCAAGCCGGTTCCCAACGAGGCGGGCAGCGGCATGCACGTCCACCTGGAGATGTTCAGGGGGGGTAGGTGCGCCTTTTATGACCCCGACGAGAAACACCATCTGTCCCAGACCGCCCGCTACTTCATAGGAGGCATCCTGGAGCATGCCCCGGCCATGACCGCCCTCACCAATCCCACCGTCAACTCCTACAAGCGGCTGGTTCCCCACCACGAAGCGCCCATCCACATTGCCTGGGGGGCATACAACCGCAGCTCCCTGGTGCGCATCCCCGTCCAGGCGGGCAAAAACAGCTCCCTGGACGTCGAGGTGCGCCATCCCGACCCCTCGGCCAATCCCTACCTGGCCTTTGCGGCCATCGTCCATGCCGGTCTGGACGGCATACGGCAGAAGCGGGAGCCGGGTCCGGCCGTGGAGCACAACGTCTACGCCATGGACGACCGTCAGCTCAGGGAGCACGGCATCGGTATGCTGCCCCGCACCCTGGGTGAGGCGCTGGAGGCGCTACACAGTGACCAGGTGGTTCAGGATGCTCTGGGGCCCGTGGCCGTCCAGGCCTTCCTGGACCTCAAACGGCGGGAGTGGCAGGACTTCTTGACCCACGTGTCGCCCTGGGACTACCGGCGCTATTTCACCATATAACCCCCCTTCAGGGGCCCCCGGAGCTCTGGTCCCAGTCCTCTTCCTCCGTCCTGCACCGGGGCAGGGGAGCGCTGCATTCCATGCAAAATTTTGCCCTGGCCGGGTTGGATGTTCCGCACTGCGGACATTCAGGCATATGGTATAATGGCGGTGGCCCCTTTAATATCTTTCTCTGGACGGGCGGGGCGCCAGCCGATAGACGATGAGCCGCTCGAAGAAAAAGGCCTCCCGTCCCACATCCTGGAAGGTGTACCGCCCCGAGAAGTCCTCCAGCAGCCCGGCCACATCCCCCCGGGTGGATGCCACCAGATAGATGCAACCTCCCGGCCGCAGATGCTCTGCCGCCTGCTGCAAAAACCGCCGGGTGACAGCCGTGCCCCCGGCTCCGCCCTCCCACGGCTCGCCGGTATGCCGGCTGGGCAGATAGGGGGGATTGAAGGAGATGACATCGAAGGCGCCCGGTATGGAGGAGAAAAGGTCGCTGTGCACCACGTTCAGGGTCAGCCCATTGAGGCGGGCGTTGTAGCGGGCGTTGAGGACCGCCCCAAGGCTCTTGTCCGCGGCGGTCACCCTTGCCCCCTGGCTGGCCGCATGCAGGGCCAGAATCCCCGTCCCCGTTCCCATGTCCAGGAGATGCTGACCTTTCTCCACGTCCAGGCAGCGCAGCAGGAGGTAGGAGTCCTCCGCCGGGTCATATACGCCGTCGAAGACCCGTATGGCGATGGAGACATCCAGGTGCACGGAGGACAAGCCACGGGCCATTAATAGTTTTTCTGCGCATTCAGTACGTTAATATATGCGGTGCGCATTTGGATGTCATGCGAGCAGCATTTCCGGTTGTCATTTCTGTTTTGCTGCTGGCCGCCAGCGCTCCCGCCTGGACCGGCCACATGGCCCTTCTGTCGCCACTACAGACGGAGGAGGCATGGTCATATGCCGCCGATGCCACCGGTCAGTTTGTCGTTCAGTGGGAGAAGAGCTACGGTCGCATCCCTCTGTGGTCGGCCCGCTATGAGGGCCCGCAGCCGGTGGGAGATGCGGACAACGACGGGCTCAATGAGTTGCTGATCGGGGGCCGCGACCCCTTCATGCGGGTGATG
>DSCA01000025.1 GCA_011049295.1 Thermoplasmatales archaeon | reverse complement strand
GTGGACAGGTAGATGAACTTGAATTCTTCCAGCGAGACCTTCCCGAAGGATATGCCTCCCACGCTGCTGCTGGACTCGGTGGCCTTGGCAAACTCCGGCAGAAAGGTGGCAGAGAGGATGATGATGACGGCCAGGAATACGAAGAACGCCACGTAGATTATAAGCAGGTACATTTGCATCTCCATCTTCCGCTCCGCCTGCAGAATCTTGATTTCCCGCACGTTTTTGGCGGCGGCATCGATGACGTCCGATATTTTTCCTCCGGCCTCCGAGGCCTTGACCACCAGAGACGTGGTTCTCCATACCAGCGGTGTCTGGATGCGGTCTCCGAAGCGGCTCAGGGCCTCGGTAAAGGAGGTTCCCCAGGAAATCTGCACGGCCATTTTTCTGATTTCCGGGGTCAGCAGCCCGTAGTCTCCCTTGGCCGAGGTTTCCACGGCCCGGGCCATGGTCATGCCGGCTTTGCGGGACTCCGACAGGTCTCGAAGAAACTCCGGAAACCGCTCCTCCATGAGATTCATTTTTCGGAAGCGCGAGTACTCGTAAAAGCCGAAGGGGCCGATGGCGGAGAGGATGGCAAAAACGGCAAAATCGAGGGAGTTCTTGGAGGTGAGATTTAGGGGACCAATGCCGGTGAGCACGCCAAACTGCAGGAGCAGGGCGATGGCCACGAAGGCCGCCGTGAATGCCGCCGAGGTGGAGAGCACCATAATCCGCTGCAGGGTGTCTGGGTCGTATTTTTCCCGCAGCTTGCCCGTTTGCTCCGGCATGATGAGCAGGATGTACAGGATGAGGCTCACCAGCAGCCCCACGCTGGCCAGAATAATGGCGTATTCCCAGTGCAGGTCGTGTAGCTCCACCCCGCCGGGCAGGCCCACCACTGCTATCACGTTGACCAGCACGAAGAGGATGATGAACACTACGATGGTCAGATAGATGACGTTCCGCTTTATGAGAAACGGGCGCTCTTCCCGCAGCCTGGTGCGCTCGTAGATGTTGACCACGGAGGAGGTGGGGGTGGGCATTTCTCCGCCCAGCATCAGCGAGGCCACCTCGAACAGCAGGGCGATGTTCAGCAGAAAGAGGGGGTCGGCCATCTTCAGCAGAGTGGGAGCCAGGTCCTCGGGAAGATGTATGCCCAGCTCCAGCTGGGAGCCGATGACGATGGCGGTGAACACCAGGGCCACCATGTAGAGGACGGTGTAGGCAGGCGTTTTTTCCACGGTGGGGATGGCCAGCACCGTATACAGCATGAGAAGGATGACTGCACCCAGCAGCACGTTAATAATTACGGATGAGATGGGCATCTCCAGGAATATTATGAACACGTTCAGCAGGGTGGCAAAAATGATGATGATGAAGGCGATGAGAGAGGAGAAAAAGTACTTCCACTCCTGCTCCCGGAAGTCCTCGGACATAAAAGCCATCATGTCTTCCTTTATTTTGCGTTGCGCCCAGGAAAATATGAGGAAGGCGCCCAGCGCCGAGCCCAGCAGCAGGGTGGACGGCGTATCCATCTCCAGAATGCGGGCCACCACGGACAGTGCTACGATGGTCAGCAGCGAGGTGAAGGCAATCCATGAAATGCGCTTTCCAATCATTATACCTCCGGACTCATGGAGCTGATGACCACGGCAAATCCCAGGTGGGCCAGCGGCAGCATGACGAAGGCCACCATGTACATGATAAGGGTGGAGGAGCCCATGCTCCCCGTGCTCACCATGCTCATCACCGAAATCATTACGATGAGAAACAGCGGGGCGGCCACCACCACCGTTACGTAGCTCTCGGCCAGCACGCCCAGGGTGTCCAGAAACTCTTTTTGCATCCGGCGGTTTTCCCGCATGTATTCTTCCGCCTTGGTGAAAAAGTACGTTTTGAGGTATCCACCGGAGGTGACGGTGGTAATGGCTCCCTGCAGAAACTCCTGGAATTTGATGGAGGGGGTGCGGTTGGCGGCGTTGCGCAGGGCGGTGATGATGTCGATGTTGAAAATGGATATGTCCCGGTAAATCCAGGCGGCCTCTTTTTGCACCTCCCCGTAAATGGGCTGCTCGGCCAGACTCTTGAAGGCCACGGCCGGGGTCACGCCGGCGGAGGCCATGGCCGCCAGAAAGTTGAGGGCGTAGGGGAGCTTGTTGTCGATGTCCTTTTTCCGGGAGTTGGCCCTGCTCTCCGGAATCATCATGGTAACCAGGTAGGCCATGGCACCCATCAGGATGGGAGCGGGAACGATGATAATCAGCAGCTTGGGTGGCAACTCCAGGCCTATGCTAGGGAACACCAGCAGGTACACGAGGAGGAAGGCCACACCGGCTGCGGCGCCAATCAATCCGTTCATCCAGGCATAGGCGATATAGGCCTCCGGGCGCACCTCGATGTAGGCCCGCTCTATGGCCCGCTTGATGTATGCTATCTGGCTGGACCTGGATGCCCGTCTTCCCAGCAGCCGGTAGCAGAGGTTTTGATATCTAGTAAGGGCCATGGGGTGGCTCCTCCTCTTCTTCCGGCTCCTCTTCCTTTTTTTCCCGCCGTGTCTCCGCTTCGTCGGGCTGCCGGTCTTCGGTTTCTTCAGGATGAGGCCCCTCGGGGAGTTCCTCAGTTGGCGGTGGAGGGCTTCCGGGGGCTTCATCCTCCCGCCGGGGTGCTGGTATCTCCTCTACCTCCACCTCTTCCGGATATTCCGGCTCGGGGGCTAAAGACAGACCTTCCTCCCCGTCCTCCCCGGCGGGGACAGATGTGGGCGCCGCCGCTGGTTTTTTGCCCTCTCCGTCGCCGTACACGCGTTTCAGGATGCGCTCCGGGTCCTTGTAGTAGGCGGCGATGACTTCGCCCACCTCTACGTAATTCTTGATTCCCTGGTCCACTATCCACTTGACGACGTCCCGCCGGCGCTCGAACTCCTCGTCCAGTTCCCGGTCCGTCCAGTTGCGCTGCTCGGCCACCTGGTCCAGCACGTGTCCCTTGCCGAAGTAGTCAAAGGAGTCCTTGCGGGGGTTCCAGCTGAACACCTCGTTGGTGAGGATGTCGTCGGTGGTGGGGTCGATTCCCACGATTTCCACGATTTTTTTGATGCGCCGCACCCGCTTATGGCCGATGCGAATCATGCCCTGGATGGCCACGATGTTCAGGGCCTGCAACTGGATGCGGGGAATGTTGATGGGGTCGCCCTCCAGGCGGTGCACCACGGAGAAGATGGAATCGGCGTGCATGGTGGAATAGACGGTGTGCCCGGTGGCCATGGCCTGGAACAGCACCACCGCCTCCTGTCCCCTGATCTCTCCCACCAGGATGTATTCGGGTCTCTGCCGCAGCGCCGCCTTCAGCAAATCGAACATGCCTACCTTGCTGCCCTCACCGGATTCGGCGGTTCCCTCGCGGGTGATAGAGGCTATCCAGTTGGGGTGAGGGAGGTTGATTTCCCTGGTGTCCTCGATGGAAATTATTTTCATCTGGGGGGGGATGAACAGGGACAGGGCGTTGAGGGAGGTGGTCTTGCCGGAGGCGGTACCTCCAGCCAGCACCGCCGAGGCCCCGTTTTCAATGGCCATCCAGAAGTAGGCAGCAATCTCCGGGTTGATGGTGTTGTATTCCACCAGATGGCTGGGAGTGAACGGTTCCTCCCTGAAACGGCGGATGGTAAAGTTGGAGCCCATGGAGGACACCTCCCGGGACAGGCAGGCCTGGATACGGGAGCCGTCGGGCATGGTTGCATCCATCAGGGGCCGGGCTATGGAGATGTGCCGACCGCATTTCTGGGCCAGCTGGATGACGAAGCTGTCCAGCTCGATTTCGTCGCCGAACATGACGTTGGTCTTTACAGACTCGTAGTTCCGGTGGTAGATGTAGATGGGCACCCGGGGAGCATCGCAGGAAATGTCCTCTATCATGGGGTCGTGCATGAGCACGTCTATTTTTCCGTATCCCAGGAAGTCCCGGATGATATAGTACATGATTTTTTCTCTGGGCATCTCGTCCAGGCTCACCGAGTAATCCTTGAGGGCCCGGTCCACGTGTTTGCGCAGATACTCCCTGGCCTCGTCCTCGCTGAACTCGGTCAGCTCGATGTCCATGGTTTTAATCAGGGTTTCCTTCAGGAATTCGAATATTTTTTGCTCCTCCACGGACAGCGTGGGCTCCAGCACCTGGTAGATGTATTCGTTGCTCCGGTTGTCGTACACCACGCGAACGTATGAAAAGGGCTTGTTGATGGGATGTACCTCCACCGATTCCACGGCCTCATCCCTCGGAGGGGACAGGTCTACCACCTCCTCGTATTCTCCCATGATGTCGCTGATTTTCTTTCCCGACTTCAGGTCCATCAGGCGCTCGCGGGCTTTGGCCTTTTCCTCCATCTGGTGTATGTTCAGCAATTCTGCTATTTTCTGCCGTCGCTCCGAAACCAGTTTACCTATTTCCAGATTTCCTATGATTTCGGAGGCCCGCTTTTTTTCGTCCTTTTTTTGAAGCGCCAGAAGGTCTTTGGTCATGGGAGCACCAGACAGGTAAAAACATGGCCAGCGCGTATTTAACTCTTATTATAATTTTTCGAAGTTTGCTATCAATCTCACCGCTCGCTCCGGCGGTTACGCTGGCCGCTCGGCAGAAAAAGGGGACCGGGCCCCGGTCACTCCAGGTTTTCGATGATGGCCCGGGTCATGTCCAGGGTGGAGGAGCTGCCTCCCATGTCGTAGGTCTTGACCTTGCCCTCCTTTATGGTGGCGGCAATGGCGCTCACCAGGTTGGCAGCCATCTCTTTTTCCCCCAGCCAGTCCAGCATCATCTTGGCCGACATGAGCATGGCCGTGGGGTTCACCTTGTACTGACCGGCATATTTAGGGGCCGAGCCGTGGGTGGGCTCAAATACCGCATAGCGGTCACCGATGTTGCCGCTGCAGGCGAAGCCCAGTCCGCCCACCAGTTGGGCGGAGAGGTCGGATACGATGTCCCCGAACATGTTGGAGGTGACCAGCACCTGGTAGTCCTGGGGATTTTTCACCAGCCACATGCACATGGCGTCCACGTTCACCTCGTTCATGATGATGTGGGGGTATTTTTTGGCCACGGAGCGGGCCTCCTCCAGCATCATTCCCGAGGTTTCTCGAATCACGTTGGGCTTCTCCACCACGGTCACCGACTGCTTTCCGTGCTCGTCGGCATAGGCAAAGGCCTTTTCCACGATGCGCCGGCAGCCGGCCCGGGTGAAAATGCGGGTGGACAGAGCTATTTCCTCTGAGGGTGTATCCTTAAAGGCGGCCATCTTGGGGTGTTTCTCCAGCTCCCGGCGCAGTCCTTCGGGCAGCGGATGGAATTCCACCCCTGCATACAGCCCCTGGGTGTTCTCTCTGAACACGGTCAAATCAATGTCGTCCCGGTAGTTGAGAGGGTTTCCCGGATAGGCCTTGCAGGGACGCATGTTGGCATAGAGGTCGAACAACTGGCGGAGGCGGACGATGGGGCTGAAGTACTGCTTGCCCTTGAGGTGCGGGGGCAATTCCGCCTCTGCCTCCTTCTTGGGCTTGGAGGTTATGGCCCCGAACAGGGCGCAGTCGGTCTCCTTCAGCATGTCGATGGTTCTGTCCGGCAGGGGGTTTCCTTCTTTTTTCCAGAACTCCCAGCCCACGTCCCCGGGGATGTACTCGACATCCAGTTCCAGGGCATCCAGCACCATCCGTGCTGCTTCCATCACGTCGTTTCCCACGCCGTCTCCCGGCAACCAGGCAATCTTGTAGGTCATGCTACTCCTCGCACCGAGAATGCGTACTCCACTTTTAACCATTTGGGATGTCCGGCGCAAGCCATATAAAAGCGCATATTTTTCTCTCCCATGGCCGTGGAGGACCTGCAGGCAGACCTGCAATGCATCATGCAGGGCGAGGTCAAGGAGACGGTGGAGCAGCGTATGAGCGAGTTTTCCCGGGTGGAGGACCCGTTCAGCGAGCTCTGCTTCTGCGTGATGACCGCCAACGCCGGAGCTCAGAAAAGCATGGAGGTGCAGAAGGCGCTGAGCCCGGAGTTCCGCCAGGCCGACCAGGAAACCCTGCGCCTGCTCCTCAAGCAGTGCGGCTACCGGTTCATCAACCGGGCCGCCTACATCTGCCACAACCGCCGCTACCAGGACATCGGTGACATCCTGCGCCGTTTTCAGGACCAACGAGAGGCCCGGGAATGGCTGGTGAGACATGTCAAGGGCCTGGGATACAAGGAGGCCAGCCACTTCCTGCGCAACGTGGGCTATACCGGCGTGGCCATCATCGACCGGCACGTTTTGCGCCTTATGAAGCGCTACGGTCTGATTGAAAAAATTCCGGACAGCCTGAGCGGGAAGCGATATCTGGAGCTGGAGCGCGTCCTGGAGAGGGTTGCCGACCACCTGGGTATTACCCTGGCCGAGCTGGACCTCTACCTGTGGTACATGGAAACGGGAAAGATACTGAAGTGATTACCGAATCCGGTAGCGGAGTATCCCGGCCACGCCGCCGAAGGCGGTGAGCAGGATGCTGCCCTCCTCTGTTTCGCCGGAGATGATTTGCACGTCGGTGGACACCTGCTGGGCCATGTCCGCGTATTCCTCCAGCATGTCCTTCACCTCCTCTATGGTGGTCACGGTGCCGCACTCCGGGCAGGATATCTCGCTGTCCGGGTCCTTGACGATCTGGTGGCCGCTGTATCCGCACTCCGGGCAGGATACCTTCACCCGGTACTTGCGCAGCTCGTCGGAGAGAACGAGGGTGTCCACGGCCCCGATGGTCAGAGCCCGCTTGACCTCGTCTTCGCCGTACACGGCCAGGCCGCTGTCGCTGCGCAACTCGCTCATAAACCGGTTCATGACCCTTTTTTCCCGGATGATGTCCATCTCCTCCAGGTCGTCGGCGGCGGTGTTGACCAACTCCTTCAGTCCGTACTCGTCCGTGTATCCGGTGTCGTAGATGCCTACGATGTTGCCCTGGATGCGGTAGTCGAGATAGTTGCCATTGAGGAACTCTCGCTTGGTGGGTCCGGGGCCGCCCACCAGAACCCCTTTCAGGTTTTCTTTTTCCAGAAACAGGTCGGTGGCCTTTTCTCCCGCTTTTTTGAACCATTCATGGGCGGCGATTTCGGTGAGGCGCTCGAAGCGACGCTGCGACTGTCCCCCCCGGCCGTGCTTGCCCGGCACCCGGGAGGTCATGTAGGCGGCCATGTCGATGCGCTTTCCGAACAGAAAGCCGATGGTGCATTCCCGGCGGTCGATGAGCAGGAGGCCGTAGCAGTCTTTTTCCTCCAGCATCTCCTGTAGCGGATCCAGGAAAAAGGACGAGTCACAGCGGTATAGATAGATGGATATGGGGAGCGGGGGTTCCACCACTTCGGATATCATCTTGGGCTGCTTGCCTTTTCTGGCTCCCTCGCCCACCAAAAACACCATGCCGTTGGGTGGGGGGCTCTTGAAGTAGCGTAGCTGGGACATGATGGACTCGATGGCGGCCAGCACGTTTTTGCGGGTTTGTTTTGATTTGATGTTGGAGGACTGCGAGTATTCGTCCCGCAGCTGGGCCATGACATCGGAGATTTGCTTGTCGGGGGGGATATACAGGGAGATGAGCTCGGTATGCTGACCCTTGACGTCTTCCAGTTCCTCCAGCTTGCGTTTGAAGCGATATTTCTCCGCCTGGGTCAGGTTTTCCATGTCGGAGACAATGTCCCCTGCTTTTTAAACTTTGGGAGACGGTGTATGGAGGCGCCGGGCTCTGGGGCCAAAAAAATCAATTAAAAAAAATTTGACTTTGTCAC
This sequence comes from Thermoplasmatales archaeon, assembly GCA_011049295.1. Lineage (GTDB taxonomy): Archaea > Thermoplasmatota > E2 > UBA202 > DSCA01 > DSCA01. Next base: position 95 of record DSCA01000025.1, on the reverse strand, counting down.
ATTAGAGAATTTTCTCTCATATTTTTTGTTTCAACCACCGATTACTGTAGCGGGAAGTGGCGTCAGGCAATTCAAAATCAACACACCCTGTCCTT
>DSCA01000019.1 GCA_011049295.1 Thermoplasmatales archaeon | reverse complement strand
GTCATGCTGCTGGGGGCCAGCTTGGTGGCCGTGGAGCTCTCCATCATCTGGAACTTCATCTGGAATGAGGTGTGGACGTTTCGGGACCGGGGCGAGGACGGCATCCGGGCCTTTTTCAAGCGCATGGGGCAGTTCAACCTGGTGAGCCTGGTGGGACTGGGCCTGAACGTGTCCATTCTCCTGCTCCTTCACCACCTGTTCGGGGTTTATCCGCTCACTGCCAACATCGTGGGCATCGCCGTGGCCTTCACTTGGAACTTTGCTGCCAACAATTTATGGACCTGGTTCCGGTGAGCGGCGGAGGTAGACGGTGTAGCGGTCGGTGGAAAAGCCCGGCCGGAGTCCCTCCATCAGTATCTGCCCTCTTTCCTCTATCTGCACATGTAACGTGTAGTTTTGACTGGCGTTGAGGTACTCCTCCACCCGGTCCATGTCCGCCAGTTTCCAGTACAGGACCACGGCGGCCACCTCACCTTTTTCCAGCCAGTAGGTGACGTTGGAGGCGGTAGCGGGCGGATAGTGGTAGTAGGCCAGGTTGGTGAGGTTGGGGGGAGCCAGCCGGTCGGCCAGCACGTTCACCAGGGGGTTGCCGGAGATAACCAGGGAGCCGGGAGGTGTGACCTCCTCTATCTCTGCCGCCGCCTCATAGGCGGGGTCGGTGGGGGCGGTGAGGATGAGGGCCGGACCCAGCGCCGCGTTGACCGCTACGAAGGAGGCCAGCACTGCCCGCCGCCTCCCGTGAGACCAGGTGGAGAGAGCCATCCCGGCCAGAATGGCCGCCGGAAAGGCCGTGTAGGCAAAGTGGTGCTGAAAGGTTCTCCCCTGAAGCAGGATGAGGGCCAGGAGGGGCAGCAGCCACAGGAGCAGCAGCATCATCTTTGCATCCCGGTAGTTCCAGCGCCGAACCGCCGCCAGGTACACGAAGCCGGGACCGATGAACAGCAGTGCCGAGGCCTTGGCGCCCCAGTCGTAGGCGCGGTGGGTCTGCCGCAGCACCAGCCCCTCCAGCAGGCTCTGGGGAGAAAACAGGGCCAGCACCACCGCCAGAGGAAGGAGCGCCCCCGTCACGTAGGCGACTGTTGCCGGGAGCTCTCCATTCTTCACCCCCCGGTATATCAGCCAGAGCAGGAGGGCTAGGGCTACGGGAGCGGCCAGCATTTTGGCCAGGCAGGCCAGAGACACCAGGACCCCCCCGGGAAGGAGCAGCCGCCAGTCCCCCCTTTCCAGGTACCACACCAGCAGCACTGCAGCCAGGGCCAGCAGCGCCCCCGAAAACAAGTCCAGGGAGGCCACCCGTGACTCCCGGAGAAGCGTGAAGTCCAGGGCCAGGATGAGCAGGGTGTAGGCTCCGGCCTGCCTGTTTTTGACCCGCCAGGCAAGGTAGGCACTGGCTGCCGTGGCCGCCCCAAACAGCAAGAAGGACAGCAGGCGGGAGGTGAGTACCTCTCCCTGCCACAGGGCAAAGGTCAAAATGGCTAGCGGCCCCTGGTCTCCGTTGAGGTCGGTGTATAGGTTGTAGCCGGCGGATACCATCCTGGCCTGGAGGAGGTGAATGCCTTCGTCGATGCCGTTGGTGGAAAACGGATTTTGGATGTTGTGGAGGCGAAAAAAGATAAAGGCCAGGGCTAGGCATATCACCACCAGCAGGTGCTTATCTCGGCTGTTCATCACCTAATCCCTCTTGGTTTTGCGCGCCTTCACCGGGTGGACGGCGCCGCAGGCCTCACACTTCAGCAGGAGGGTGCGATTTTTCTTTATCATCTTGGTGTCCGGCCGGTTGCATTCCCGGCACAGCACATAGCGCTGCACGTAGTCCTGGATGCGCTCCTGTACCTTTTCCTCCGGAATTTTTCCCTGGAATACGGCCCGCTCTCCCTCTGCTTCTCCCGCCGTGCCCAGCTCCTTGAGCAGGTAGGACAGCAGGTGCTGCTCGTCTCTGTTAATGTCGCCGGCTATGTCGGCAAAATTTTTCAGGACGGTGGTGTTGCCCTCATAGAAGATGACCCCATGCGGTATCTGAAATCTTTCCCTGCTGGTGAGTTTTTCGGGAAGCGATTTAATGGAGCGGTTCAGCAGTTCCTCGTAGTCGTACTTGTTCATCACCGTTGAATGGAGCACCGGTTAAAAAGGTTATTCCAGGGTGGCATGCCGCTCTTTCATGTTTTCTTCGTCTTCTCCGGTTCGAGCCATGAGTTCCGCCACCAATCCGTCCAGCAGAACCCAGGCGCTGCTCTCGAACAGGGTTCCCAGCGGGGCCAGGTCGGCATCTCCTTCCCCGGTGTCCAGGATGATGACCACGTCGGCAAAGCGGGCGGTGTGGGACTCTGGATTGGCCGTGATGGAGACGATTTTGGCTCCCAGCCGACGGGCGATTTCGGCGGTCATGGCCACCGGAATGGTTTCGCCCGAGCCGGAGATGAGCACCACCAGGTCGTTTTTCTGCACGGGAGCGGTGATGGTCTCCCCGATTACAAAGGTCTGGAACCCCAGGTGGACCAGCCGGATGGCGAAGGCCTTGCCCACCAGTCCGCTGCGTCCCGTTCCGTAGATAAAGATGCGCGGTGCCTTCATGAACAGATTGACCGCCTCCGCGATTCTTACCCGGTCCACATTGTCCAGGATGGCGGTGAGCCTCTCGCCGATGTAGGAGATGGCCGGGTCAAAACGACTGCAGTCTTTCATTTTGCAATTTCCATGGCTCTATCCAGCAAAATCTGGGCGTAAACGGCGTCGTGCTCCAGAATGGGGCTTTCCGAGATGATGGTCACGTGGTAGTCGTTTTCGATGATGCATTCCATAAGCTTGATGACCGGCATGTCGCCCTTGCGGATGGGCACGTGGAAGAGTTCACCCTCCTCGCTGTAGGTGACGCCGGTGAGGTAGATCAGGTAGTGGTCCAGGTTCACGTCGGCGGCCGCATCAAATACCTCCTGGAAATCCTCTTTTTCCTGCAGCCGGCCATTGCCCCGGGCGTGGATGTGGGCCATGTCCAGGATGGGTACCACGCCGCGGACCCGCTTGCACACCTCCACCACCTCCTCCAGACTGCCGAACACCTCTTTTTTGCCGATGGTCTGGATGCCCAGGGGAACCTCGATGCCCTCCCCTTTCAGGCCGTCCCGCAGGGTCCTCACGTTGGCCACCATGCGCTGCAGGGCCTTCTTTTTGGACAGAGAGCCGTAGAACCCGGTATGGATGGCCACTGTTTTTGCTCCCATGATGTGGGCCAGGCGGGCGGAGGTCACAATCTTTCGGGTGCTCATCTCCACGTTCCGCTGGTCGCCAATGAGGTTGATGTAATACGAGGCATGCACGTACATCTGTACGTCGCAGGCCTCGGCCACCGAGCGAATATCCCGGGCCTCCTCCTCGGTAATGAAACCGCGGGAAAACTGCACCTCCATGGCGGTCAGCCCCAGGTTTTTGGTATAAATAACGCCGTCCCTGTTGGTGCGGTCCTTGCAGGAAAGGGGGATGCCAGCGGCACCTATCCGTATCACAAGACGGAAAGTGGATGCGCCTTAATATACGTTTCTGATTAGGGAATGACCTCCGTGGTGTTGTTGAACGGAGGATATCGCAGCTCTTTCTCCAATCCGGGCAGAGCGTCCTCCACCACCCCCCGCACCCCGGCCAGTTGCTCAACCAGGTGGCGGGTCACCGCGCACAGGGCGTCAAAACCCTCCTCGCCCCACAACCGCTCTTTGTAGGCAAAAAGACAGCGTCCCCCGCACAGGGGGTAGAGGTCACAGGAGGTGCAGGGCTCGCCGATGGTCACCTGGCGCAGGCGGTGGAAGTTGCCCATCTCGTTCCAGGCCAACTCTCCGGCCACCGGGCAGGCAATGACCCGTCCGTCGGTGGCGATGGCCACGGCGCTGCTGCCCGCGCCGCAGGGCAGCCCGGAGCCACCCCACAGCATTCGCTGCATAATGCCCAGGAAGGGAACAATACCCGGTACCGTGCCCTGCTCTATGCAGGCTGCCCATTCTCTCACCAGCCGTTCTATGCCGGGCAGATAGCTGAGCCGGGCCCATTCCTTGAACTCCTGCAAACCCCACAGGGCCGACCATACGGCGTCCAGCTGCCAGTGCACGTGGGGAAAGCGCTGCAGGAGGTGCATCACGTCGGCATAGATGTCCGTCTGCCGGGAGACGGCCATGCGGGCGATGAGGTCGCCGGCATACTCCTGTCCGTGCAGCCAGTCTCTGGCCTTCATCACCGTCCGGTAGCAGCCCGGGGCGCGATAGCCGTCGGTGACTGCCGGACGCCCGTCCACGGACAGCAGAATGGCGTCCAGGCGGTGGACATCCGGGCCCAGTTTTTCCATAAAAAAGCCGTTGGTCTGCAGAACGAAATGCCGGGCCGGTAGCTCGTGAAGGAGGCGCTGTACCAGGCGGGGGCGGAGGAGGGGCTCGCCTCCGTAGAAGGCAACCACGGCCTCCCGGTCCCGGGCGATGAACTCCCGGAGGTCGTGCAGGTCGTAGGTGATGTCCCGGGGCATGGTGGCCAGGGTGCCCCCGCAGTACCGGCAGGACAGGTTGCACTCGGCGGTCACCATCACGATGTACAGCACAGTGCGGTAAATGCTGCCCTTTTATGAATATTTTTGTGCCGGTGAGCCAGAGAGGGAGGCGTATTTGCCGTTTCCTCTGCTCCTTGCCCCCTTCCTGACCAAAACCTTCTTAAAAGTTGGATTTATCTTGGGGCAGATGCTCGCCGTATACAACACACTGGGCCGGGTCAAGCAGGAATTTGTTCCCGTGGACGACGACCGGGTAAAGATGTACGTCTGTGGGATGACCGTGTACAGCGACGCCCACATCGGCCACGCCCGCACCTACCTGGCTTTCGATATCATCAGGCGCTATCTGGAGTATCGGGGCTACGAGGTCACCTACGTGCAGAACATCACTGACGTGGACGACAAGATTATTGGTGCCGCCGGCGAGCGGGGCATGGACCCCCTGGGCTATTCCGCTCTGTACACGGAGCGCTGCCTGGAGGACATGGACCGCCTGGGCATCCGACGGGCCGACCTCTACCCCAAGGCCTCGGAGCACATCCAGGACATCATCGCCATGATTGCCGACATCATGGACAATGGCTATGCCTACGCTGCGGACGGCGACGTCTATTTTTCCGTGGAGCGTTTTCCGGATTACGGCAAGCTGTCCGGCCAGCAGGTGGATGAGATGAAGGCGGGAGCCCGCATCGCCCCGGGTGAGCAGAAACGCAATCCCCTGGATTTTGCCCTGTGGAAGGCAGCCAAGCCGGGCGAGCCGTCCTGGCCGTCACCCTGGGGGGAGGGGCGCCCAGGGTGGCACATCGAGTGCTCGGTGATGAGCAGCGTGTATCTGGGCATGCCCTTTGACATCCACGGCGGGGGGCGAGACCTCATTTTTCCCCATCACGAAAACGAAATAACCCAGGCGGAGGCCGCCACCCGCAAGCAGTTTGCCCGTTACTGGCTGCACTCCGGCATGCTCAAGGTCAACGGCGAGAAGATGAGCAAGTCTCTGGGCAACTTCGTGACCATCAGGGACGCCCTGGAGCGGTGGGATGCAGAGGCCCTGCGCTTTTTCTTTGCCTCCTACCACTACCGCAGCCCTGCCGACTTCAGCGAGAAGAATGTGGAGCAGGCCAGGCGGGGACTGGAGCGCATCCACCGGCTGCGGGACGACCTGCGGGCGGCGGCCGGTGATGCCGATGCCGCCGTCGATAAAGAGACACTGGACAAACGGGGAAAAGCGTTTTATGATGTCATACAAATGTTCCGAAAGGATTTCGAGGAGGCAATGGACGACGACTTCAACACGCCGGAGGCCGTTGCAGCCATTTTTTCCTTTGTCAAGGAGGCCAACCGCCACCTGCAGGATGGCCCGCCGCCCGAAATCTGCGCCCGTGCCCAGAGCGTGCTAGAGCAACTGGGCGGAGTCCTGACCCTGTTTCAGGAGGAGGCGGAGGAGGTCGACCTGGCTCCTCTGGCCGACCTGGCCCGGCGATACGGGGGGAGCGGCGATGGAGAGCTGGAGGCGGTGATGGGGGAGCTGCTGGCCATCCGCCAGCGGGCCCGGAAGGAAAAGGACTGGGCCACCGCCGATGCCATCCGGGATCGCCTGGCAGACCTGGGGTTTGAGGTGCAGGACACCCCCGAAGGTGCTAAGTGGCGACGCCTGTAGCCCGCTTTTTTCGTAGCGCCCTGGTCCTTATCTCTTTGCGGAGCAATCCTTAAATATCAAAATTCGATATCGATTTTCGATAATATGTATGAGCGCAAAATCCTGCTGGGGTTCATCCGGGTGCACATCCTCCATCACGCCGAGAAAGAAGGAATCTACGGCGCAGCCATGATTGACGAGCTGCGGCGGCACGGCTACGCCATGAGCCCCGGCACGCTTTACCCCATTCTCCACGAAATGGAGCGGGACGGAGCGCTGACCTCCCGGGAGGCCGTAGTGGACGGCAGGCGCATCCGGCGCTACACCGCCACCCCGGCGGGCTCCCGCCTCCTCCGCCTCCTCCGCTCCTTCGTGGCCGAGCTTTCCCGGGAGGTGATACCCTGAACGTGGTGACGGTGACCGGCCTGTCCAAATCCCTGGACGGCAGGCAGGTGCTGAGGAGCATAGACCTGGACGTGCGGAGAGGAGAAATCATGGCCCTGGTGGGCCCGTCGGGCGGCGGCAAATCCACCCTTCTGCGGTGTCTCAACCGCCTCCTCGAGCCCGATGAGGGCACCATCACCTTCCAGGGAACGGACATTCGGGATGTGCCTCCGGTAACGCTGCGCCGCTCGCTGGTGCTGGTACCCCAGGAGAGCGTGATGTTCCCGGGCACCGTATATGCCAACGTGGCCTACGGTCCCGCCCTGCAGGGAACGGCTGACCACGAGCACGTCGTCCGGTGCATAGCCGATGCAGGGCTTCCTTCCTCCCTTGTGCACCGCCCGGCGGACAAGCTCTCTGGCGGGGAAAAACGGCGGGTGGCTCTGGCCCGCGCCCTGGCCCTCCGCCCGGACGTCCTGCTGCTGGATGAGCCCACTGCGGGTGTAGACCCCAAAAACGTGGAGACGGTGGAGCAGCACATCGTTGAGTTCTCCCGCAGCCGGGGGCTGACCGTTCTGTGGGTCACCCACGACGTATCCCAGGCAAAAAGAGTCAGCCACCGCACGGCCGGTCTGCGCGACGGCACCGTCGGGGAAATAAACGCCACAGATTCCTTTAACTGGGAGGGGGTATATTGACCGGCATACCCTACGACTGGCTGGAGGGCCTGCTGGTGCTGCTGGGAGCCTCCGTCCTCCTGGTGCTGGTGGTAGTCATTTCGGTTATCAAAAACATGGGTATAGCCCGGGAAATGCTGCTGGCTGTGCTCAAGGGCGGGGGGCAGCTGCTGGCCATTGCCCTCTTTTTGACCTTTTTGTTTGGCTTTGACCAGTGGTACTTCCTGATATGGCTGCTCCTGGGAACCATGGTGGCAGTCAGCGGCCACACGGCCGCCCGGCGAGCCGCGGACATGCCCGGCGCCTTCCAGGTTACCACCCCGGCCATTCTGGCGGGAGCCGCGGCGGCCCTGGTCGTGCTGGCCTTCAGCCGGGCCATGCCCCTGCATCCCCAATTCATCGTTCCTCTGGCCGGAATGGCCTTTGGCAACTCCATGAAAATATGCTCCCTGTCCCTGGAGCGGCTGATGCGGGAGGTACGCGCCAACCGCACAGCCATCGAAACTGCCCTCTCCCTGGGTGCCACCTCCCGGCAGGCGCTGGAAGAATATGGGAAAATTTCGGTGAAAGCCAGCCTCATTCCCACCATCGACAGCCTGAAAACGCTGGGCATCATCTTCATTCCGGGAGCCATGGCCGGCCTGCTCATCGCCGGCACCGACCCCCTGGTGGCCGCCGAATACCAGATTATCGTTTACCTGATGATTGTGGGCGGAGGCATCATCTCCTCGCTGCTGGCCTCCACGCTGTCCCGACCCAAGCTGTTCACGGC
>DSCA01000018.1 GCA_011049295.1 Thermoplasmatales archaeon | reverse complement strand
GGACAGGGTGTGTTGATTTTGAATTGCCTGACGCCACTTCCCGCTACAGTAATCGGTGGTTGAAACAAAAAATATGAGAGAAAATTCTCTAATGTGACAAAGTCAAAGTAATCACCAAGCCCCTTATAAAGATTCAGGATGCCTTCGCCAATATCCACCTACTTTTTTAAACCGGTGGCCGATTATCCCCCATGGGCATCTCCTCCAGCCATCCCCGTTACCAGTCCCTGGTTTGGCGCCAGCAGATAGCAGAGGGAGTGCGACGGGGCCTGGTACACGAAACGGGAATGATTGCCCACGGAAGAGGCGAGGCATTCGATTATTTGCTGGGAGAGACCACCATTCCCGTTGCCGCCGAGGCAGAGAGGGCCGCCGCCTACGTCCTGAGCAGGGCCCATCGCCCGGTTATTTCGGTGAATGGCAACACGGCGGTGCTGGCCGGCGAGGCCTGCGTCCGCCTGGCCGAGGTCACCGGGGCGGCCCTGGAGGTCAACCTGTTCCACCGCACGGCGGAGCGGATAGAAAAAATTGCCTCCTGGCTGGAAGAATGCGGGGGGAGAGACGTTCTGGGACGGGAGGTCGAGGCCCGCATCCCCGGACTGGAGCACGACCGGGCCCGGTGCAGCAGGGAGGGCATCTATGCCGCCGACGTGGTGCTGGTACCCCTGGAGGACGGAGACCGCTGTCAGGCGCTGAAGAACATGGGGAAAACGGTCCTGACCATCGACCTCAATCCCCTGTCCAGGACGGCTCAAACCGCCCATATCACCGTGGTGGACAACGTGGTGCGGGCCGTACCGGCCATCGCCCGCCATGCGGAGAGCGAGGACTTCATCGTCGCCTGGGACAATCGGCGGGCCCTGCAGAGCTGCCTGGACTACCTGTGCCGCCGCCTCTCGTCGCTATATGAGTCGGAGTAGGAGGCGTATGCGAGATGGCAACCGGGGTATCTCCTCCCCGGCCAGCAGGGCCCGGGCCGCCTGCACGCACACCTGGGTGACCTGCTCCAGGCACCGCTGGCCGTATTCCCGGCTGGCCCGGGAGGGATCCCCCACATAGCCCCGCTCGGCGCCCATTTCCTTCATGGTTTTGAACAGGGCGGAGGGACCGTCCATATGAATGTGGACCGGAGTGAGATGCTCATGCCCGTGTACCAGTTCCGGAAACAGAACCAGGGCCAGGGAGGTTTCCCTGAGGTCGGCGTGCACCTCGGTCTCGCCGTCCACCGGGGGCAGCAGGATTCCCCGGAAGTAATATGCGGAGAGCGGCTCGCAGGCCGTCAGGCCGGAGCGGCGGATTCGGGCCATGGCCGCATGCAGGGCTTTGACGTGGTGAAGGTCCATGTGAAAGGTGAGCAGCATGGCCCGGGTAAAGCCCTGCCCAGCCAGGGATTCCAGTGTGTGGCCGACCACGTCTCGGACCACCTTCCAGGGAAGGGAGAGACTGCCCGGAAAGTCGGCAGCCATCCGGCAGGTACCCAGGGGTAGAGGGGGCAACGCCACCATCGGATGCTCCCCCTCCAGCGACACCATAATGCGCTCCTCCACGGCCTGGGCCACAAACAGGTCGGTACCCACCGGTAGATGGGGCCCGTGCTCTTCCATGGGGCTCACGGTGAGCAGAAGCAGCGTGTCCCTATCCAGCGCTTCAATGTCCGGCCAGTTCATCTCGGCGTAGCGCATGGTAGCGGTAACCTGCCGGCGTTTATATGCGATTCCCCGGCTTCGGTGCAACATTTAAATAATTGCCGCCAATTGGCTGCCATGGAGGAACTGACATCTTTTCTGCAGCGGCTGAGTCAGGCCCCCGGCATATCGGGGCACGAGGACAGCGTGCGGGCCATAGTGAGTGAAGCCCTGGAAGAGCACGTGGACGATATCCGCTTCGACAAACTGGGGAACCTGATTGCAACCAGGAACGGCTCGGAATCTGCGGTCATGGTGGCCGCTCACCTGGACGAAATCGGGCTGATGGTCAAGCACGTGGACGACAAGGGCTTCATTCGCTTCGTCAAGTTCGGCGGCTGGTTCGACCAGACCCTGCTCAACAACCGGGTGGTGGTGCATGCCCCCCGGGGCGACGTGTACGGGGTCATCGGCTCCAAGCCCCCCCACATAATGAAATCCGAGGAAAAGAAAAAGACGGTCAAGGCCGAGGACATGTTCATCGACGTGGGCATCCAGGACAGGCAGGAGGCAGACGCCCTGGGCATTCGGCCCGGCACCCCCATAACGCTGGACCGCAGCCTAGTCACCCTGCAGGGCCACCGAGTGTGCGGCAAAGCGCTGGACGACCGGGCCGGAGTGGCCATGATGGTGGAGGCGGTGCGCCAGACCGCTGCCGAGGTCACCGTCTATGCGGTGGGAACGGTGCAGGAGGAAGTGGGGCTCAAGGGAGCCAGAACCTCGGCCTTCGGGCTGGACCCGGATGCGGCGCTGGTCAGCGAAACGGCGGTGGCCGGCGACCACCCGGGCATCGAGGAAAAAGACGCCGCCCTCAAGCTGGGAGAGGGTCCGGCGCTGACCGTCACCGATGCCTCGGGGAGAGGGCTGATTGCGTCGCCCTCCATCATGCGCTGGCTGGAGGACACCGCCCGCCAGCACGACATTCCCTACCAGCTGGAGGTATCCTCGGGCGGCACCACCGATGCCACCGCCATTCACCTCACCCGGGCGGGGGTCCCCTGCGGCGTGGTCAGCGTGCCCACCCGATACCTTCATTCGGGGGTAGAGGTCCTGGACCTCCGGGACCTGCAGAGCGGAGCCCGGCTGATGGCCCGGGCCCTGGAGGCGGTGGGCTCCCGGGTCAGTCTATGACCACGTCCACTCCCAGCTTCACCTGGCGGGGGGAATACATGCCCACGGTTCTGGTCTCCCTGACGGTGGCCTGTCGTCCCTTTTCCTCCGCCTGGCTGCGCAGCCAGTCCAGCCGCTCCCCTATTTTTTCCGGCTCCAGGATGTCATAATAGTGTATGACTCCCGCCCTGTCTACGGCCAAAGAAAAAAACTCCTGGGCGCTGTGGGGGAGATTCATGACTATGTGGTCCGCCGGCGGGAGCGAGGGAAGCACCTGCCGGGCGTCTCCCTCCATGACGGTGACGTGCTCCTGCAGACGGTTGCGCTGCACGTTGAGCCGGGCGTAGCGCACGGCCACCGGGTTCACGTCGATGGCGTAGACCTGGGAGGGCCGGGACACGGCGGCTATCACCAGGGAAAAGGGGGCCACGCCGGCAAACATGTCGATGACCGTTTCTCCGGGCTGAACCTGGTCGGCCACCCGCCTGCGCTCCGTGGCCAGCCGGGGAGAAAAATACACCTGGCTCACGTCCAGGGTCATGGCTATGCCGTGTTCCCGGTGGGTGGTCTCGGTGCGCTGCTCCCCGGCGATGACCTCCAGGTCCCGCACCCGGTAGTGGTCCTTCACCCCCCGGTCGTTGCACACCACCCGGATGCTTTTCTGCGCGGAGAGAATGGCCCGGCCCACCTCTCGCTTGTACGATTCCATCTCGGAAGGAAGGCGAAGGATGGCGATGTCTCCCACCACGTCGAATGAGGATAGCGATGCGCCGTCGGGCAGCACCCCGGCCAGGGCTTCCTGCCACCGGGGCTCTCTCTCCCTCTCCTCGAATTCCATCTCCAGCGGCCGGGTCTCCTCTACGTCCACGTCCCCCCTGACGGGAAGGTACACAAATTGCTCGTCACGGCGGATGGCCAGGTCGGTGCGCAGCAGCCCTCGCTCCAGGAGCCACTGGCGCAGCCTTTCGGCACGGGGGCGGGGCACGGCCAGACAGGAGGACCGCATGAGGGTTCTATGCCATGTTTATTTATATGGTTAGTGGTTGTCCCCACATGGGCCTGCTCACCTTTGTCGGTCTGGGGCTGTACAGCGAGAGAGACATCACCCTGGCCGGTCTGGAGGCCGCCAGAAGCTGCGACACCTGCTTCGCCGAGTTCTACACCAGCGCCCTGGGCGTTTCCCTGGAAGAAGTGGAAAAGATGCTGGGCAGAGCGGTGGTCCCCCTGAGCAGGGAGGAGGTGGAGGAGGGAAGCGTCATCCTGGGCGGGGCGGAGCGGGAGTCCGTCTGCCTGCTCACCGGCGGCGACCCCATGACCGCCACCACCCACGTGGACCTCCGGCTGCGGGCCGTGGAGCGGGGCATAGCCACCCGGGTCATCCACGGCGTCAGCATCTCCACCGCCGCCGCCGGCCTGCTGGGCCTGCAGAGCTACAAGTTTGGCCGGGCCACCACCCTGGTTACGCCGCAGGAAAACTATTTTCCCACCTCGCCCTACGAGGTCATCAGGGACAACAAACAGCGCGGGCTGCACACCCTGGTTCTGCTGGACATCCATCAGCACGCCGCCCGGTACATGACCGCCAACCAGGGCATCGACGTTCTTCTGGAGATGGAGCGGCGTATGAGCCAGGAAGTCATTATGGATAAAACTCTTCTGGCCGTGGTGGCCCGCGCCTCCTCTCCCTCGCCGGTGGTGAAAGCCGGTTATCCGCCGGAGCTGCGGCGGGGTGACTTCGGGCCACCCCTGCACACCCTGGTGGTTCCGGGTCACCTTCACCCCATGGAGGCCCGGGCGCTGGTCCTGCTGGCCGGGGCCCCATCGGAGCTGCTGGGCTAGCCGTCACACCGGCGGCCTTTCCGGGCAGGGGGCACGTATGTCGTGATGGGCGATGAGCAGAGCGGTGATGATGATGCTGGCCCCCATAAAGGCCAGGGGGCTGATGAACCACAGCATGACCGCCACCCCGTAGTATATGCCCCGGATGCCGAAGGTGAAACGGTTGGTGGCCTTGAGAAAAGTAGTGGTCCTCAGGTCGCTGGCATCCACGTCGCACCGGCCTCCCGTGGCGCGCCAGATGCTCTCCCGGGGTATGCCGATGAGGATGCTGAACCGTACCATCTGCCGCAGGGACAGCAGAAACATGCTCAGGGAAAACAGCAGCACTGAAAACAGCAGCAGCATCTTGTAATGGGCCGCCTCGGTGGTCTCGGCGGTGAACGTCATCAGGTCACTCAGCCCCTCCGGGGAGCGGATGAGGACGCCCAGCAGAATGAGCATGGCCGAGGACAGAAAGGTCACCGACATGATGAGGTTGCGCATGGTCTGCACCGCCAAAATGCTGTCCTCGGGATTGGCCACCCGCTCCACCCAGCGGGCATAGAAAATGCTCAGCAGACCCCTCTTGGCCCTATCGGGTCGCTGGAGTATGAAACGGAGGGCGGCCGCATAGGTTACAACGCATCCGAAAAAGACGGCCAGAGCGGCCGTGTCCAGCAGTTCCATCGCCATATCGCTGCCTCCACATTACGGCGGTGATACTTAACACTTATTGTACCCCGGCGCCCCGCATCTGGATGACCTGCAGAAGGTCGGAGCGGGTGATGATTCCCGCCAGGCGCCCGTCCTCCATGACCAGCACCCGGCCCACATTGGCCCGTTGCAGACGCCTGAAGGCATCCACGGCGCTGCTCCGGGGAGACACGCTGATGAGGGAGGTGGACATGACGTCGCTCACCCGGGTGGTATCCCGCTGCTCCGGGCTCACCGCCCGCACGTCGCTGAAGGTGACCACCCCCAGCACTTTTCCCTCCCGCTCCACCGGATAGCCCGTATGCTTGTCCTGCAGCATGCGCCCGGCCAGCGCGGATATGCTCATGTCCGGGGGCACCGTTTTCACCTGGGCAGTCATGATGTCCCGGGCCTTCAGCCCCTCCAGGGCCAGGGTCACCCGGACCGCTCGCTCCTCTTCGGAGGCCCCCATGTAGATAAACACAGCAATCAGGATGAGCCAGAAGTTGTAGAAGATGCCGAAGACGGCCATGGCGATGGCCAGGCCCTTGCCCACGGCGGCGGCGGCATGGGTGGCCCGGTCATAATCCATGAACGTGGCCAGCATGGCCCGCAGCAGCCGTCCTCCGTCGGTGGGAAAGGCGGGAACGAGGTTAAATAAGCCCAGCACGAAGTTGTAGAACGCCAGGGTGCCCAGGCCCGTGGCCAGCGCCTCATGCATCAGGGGTCCATTGGCGGTCTGGAGCAGCGTGTAGCCGAGATACAACAGAGCTCCCAGGGCCACGCTGGTCAGCGGTCCGATTCCCGCCACCTGCAGTTCCAGCCGCGGCTCCCGGGGAATATCCTCCATCTGGGAAATGCCCCCAAAGACGAACAGTGTGATGCTCCGCACCCCGTATCCCTGCCTCTGGGCCATGAGCGAGTGTGCCAGCTCGTGCACCAGCACGCAGGCAAAGAACAGGACGGCCAGCACCGTGCCCAGGACGGCCCGCAGCCAGAGGTGGGCACTCAAGTTGCCGAATCCGATGGTAAACGAAAGGAGAGCCACGCTCTGGGTGGCAAACGCCCAGGAAAACAGGGCCACGATAATCAGCAGAGTGAAGTGCACCCGGATGGCGATGGCGCGAATGCTTCCCAGGAGAAACGAGGTTTTCATGGCTGGCCCCTTACCGCATCACAACCGGCCGTCCATTTAAATAATTAACTTTGAACAGATACGGTCCGCATACAATCGCTCCCCGGACGTATAAAAACATTTATAGAGTGTTTTCTCATAATACTCCAATGGGACGACTGCACTCATACAAAAATCGCATTTTACCGGTGACGGTCATCACCCTGCTCGTGCTCAGCACCGTATCTGTTTCACTGGCCCTGGGACCGGCCGCCCCTGGTGGCTTCGACACCGGTCCTTCCTGGGCACCCGTGGTTCCCACCAAAAAGGTCACCATGGTACAGTTTGATGAAAACAGCCTGGCTGACGACTATGCCTATCTGGCCGCGGTGCCCACCTCCGTGTTTTACGACGCAGCCAGCAGGAAGCTATACTCCCACCCGCTGCTCTTCCACCAGGACGAAATGCCGTCCCCCAGCCCGGAGGAGCGCTCCCTCAACGCCTATCAGAGCCTGGAGTACTTCATGACCGACTGGATGGGGTATTGCGAGGGACAGCTGGACCACCTGGTATTGATAAATATGCCCCGGGAAAAGGCGGCCACCTGGAAGGCTCGAAACGTGTCCACCATATCCGGCTCGGACATCTACGAGACGGCGGCCACCATAGCCCTTCACGACTGGTCATTTGCCGACCGGGCGGTTATTGCGGTGGTGGGAGAGGCAGCGGAGGTGCAGAACACCACCGAGGGAACCCTGACCGGCACCTTTCCGGCGGGCCAGAGGGTGCAGACGGCCCAGTTCGAGGTAGGGCAGAGCAACTCCTTGAACCCGGTCTTTCACCCCTTCACGGTTCCCGACGGCTACAAGTATGTCACCGCCGACGTGTGGTGGGACTCCATTATCCTGGGCGGCTTCATTGCCATCCCCCCCGGCGACCCCGACGTGCAGCTTTTCTGCCAGCAGGGGGGCGAGTGGATGCAGACCGCCGCCGTGGCCAACTGGAACATTCTCACCGGGCCCCGGGAATACGCGGAATCCTACGTCTACAACACCGGCAACTGGCGCATCGGTATCACCGACATTCCCACCGAGGCGCCGCGTATAGACCTGCTGGGGGGACTGCTCACCCTGCAGGGCTCACCCCTCCAGGCGCTTCTGAGCCTGCGACGGGGGGTCACCTACAACGTGGATGTCGCCATGTACCCGGGCACGGAGATGGACATACCTGAAACCCCTGCAGCCGGCTCCCGCCACGCTCGATTCGTGCTGGAATGGGACGACCCCTCTGCGCACCTGGGCTTTTCGCTCATCGGACCGGCCGGAGAGGAAATCGTCTCCGCCCGCAACGCCACCGGCAGTCAGCAGGTCATCGAGGTGGAGAGACTGGGAGGCTGTCTGCCCGGCGAGCATTACCGGTTGTGCATCTTTTCCATGGACGACACGGCCACTCGCTCCGTGGACTACCGCATCTCCTACTCCTGGCATACCAACTACACCCAAGAGAGAAACGACTATCTGACCTCGGCCAGCGAGGGAGCCATTCTGGCCTCCACCCTCAACGCCCCGCTTC
>DSCA01000214.1 GCA_011049295.1 Thermoplasmatales archaeon | reverse complement strand
TTGCAGTAATAGGAATGCTGGTCATGGGCGGCCTCGGCGCCTTTGTGTTCAACGAGGCCCAGGCGGCGTCGCAGTCCACGGAGATGCGGCTGACCGTTCCCGCCCTGACCACCCACCCCTACCAGGAGCAGTACGTGGAGGTAACCCTGGAGAACACCGATGCCTATCTTATGGAGGCCGGCAAGCCGGTCCTGCCCAAGATGGTGGAGAGCATCGAGCTGCCCTTCGGCGCCCGCAACGTGCGGGTGGAGGTGGTACCCCGTCAGGTGAAGGAGCACACCCTGGCCGCTCCGGTGCGTCCGGCCCCGGTGATGATGCCGCTGGCCGCCGCCCAGAACACGGTGATGGCCGTGCCGCAGGGCGACCCCGCCGTGTACGCCCAGGACGGCTACTATCCCTCCACCTGGTATGACTACCGGGTGGGATGCGGGCTGAACGCCGCGGGCGAGCACGTGACCCACGTGGCCGTTCATTTCTATCCGGTCCGGTATGCCCCAGCTGCCGACAATCTCCTGGTAGCCGGTCAGGCCGACATTCGCGTTTCCTACGAGCCGCCCAGCCGGAATCCCTTCCCTGCTGTATCCACCTACGACCTGGCCATCATCGCCCCCGGCGGCTTTGCCCGGGAGCTGGAGCGCCTGGTGGAGCACAAGGAAAATCACGGAGTGAGTACCATCCTGAAAACCACCGACGACATTTACCGCGAATACGACGGAGTGGACGAGGCAGAGAAAATAAAGTACTTCATCAAGGACGCCCTGGAGGAATGGGGCGTTTCCTACGTGATGCTGGTGGGCGGTCTCAAATCCCAGTTCTGGGCCCGGGCCCGGGACAACGCCAACATCGGCGCCCGGGGATGGCACCTTCCGGTGCGCTACACAAACCTCTGGGACGAACCCGCCTTCCCCCTGCAGGAAGACACCATCTACGACCCCGGGGTAATCAGCGATTTGTACTACGCGGACATTTACAAGGCCGGCGGCCAGTTTGAGGACTGGGACCCCAACGGCGACGGCGTCTTTGCCGCCTGGAACAAACCCAACGTTGAAAACGACACCGGCCTGGACCTTTACCCGGACGTGGCCGTGGGACGGCTGGCCTGCCGCAGCACCCGGGAAGTGAAAACCCTGGTGGACAAGATCATCACCTACGAGAGCGGCCCCTGCGACGAGTCCTGGTTTAAGAAAATGACCGTGTTTTCCGGAGACGGTTTCCTGGACCAGGTGGACCTCAACATCAAATGGGACACCAGCGAGCTGCCCGACGGCGAGTACACCATCTACGCCCAGAGCATCAACGATGAGGACGAGGAGGGTCCCCTCGACGTGGTCAATGTCACCCTGGACAAATCCGCCCCCACGAATCTGAACTTCAACCACGATGACCACCTCAAGCTGCAGCCCCTAGATGAGGCCTATCCGGCCCCGCCCATCGCGGAAATCTGCACGGTGTCTGAGGGCGACGTGCTGGGGAACACCGATTATTACTACGAGCCCGGGGAAAGCGAGGCCTACCTCAACTGGTTCACCCACTGGGCCAACATGGACTACACCGACCAGGTGCTGACCATCCGCGGCAAGTCCTACGACCCGCAGCCCTACGGAAACCTCACCCACATCCACGTGTGGATTGAAAACAGCCAGGGCCAGCAGGTCTTCTCAGCCTGGCGCAACAACACTGAGATGTTCTACGAGGGCGAATGGGCGGTGGGCGACCACGTGGTGAAGGGGCGAGGCGGCGGCCTGTACTACATGCCCGAGGACTTCCAGCACAACGTGCTGTACACGTCCAACGGCCGCCTCACCGGGCAGCCGGACGTGCTGGAGGCCTGGAGCGAGGGAGCCGGCTTCGTGTTCATGTCCGGCCACGGCAGCCCCAACGTATGGGGCGACCACTATCCGGGTGTGCCCGGCAACCGGCAGTACGGCAGTATCACCGGCCTGCAGGTGACCCAACTCCGGCCCTGGTTCCCCTACGTGAGCTTCCCTGCCTTCCCCATCGACAGCCTGTCCAACGGTGAAAAACTGCCGGTGGCGGTCATCGGCGGCTGCCACAACAGCCAGTTCAACGTGTCCGTGGTGCCCGCGGTGTTCCACGCCCTGCACCTGTTCTTCCGGTTCATCCCCGACAACTACATGTGGACCTACGGACAGCCGGTGCCGGAGTGCTTCAGCTGGCGGCTGGTGCGCAATCCCGACGGCGGGGCCATCGCCTCCATGGGCAACACCGGCCTGGGCTACGGTGTGCCGGGAAGAGACTGCACCACCGGCGGCGGCGACGCCTGGATTACCATCGAGTTCTTCCGGCAGTACGGAGCGGAGGAGCAACACGTGCTGGGAGACGCCTACCGGCAGTGCCAGGCCACCTACGTCAACACCTTCGACATGACCGACCTGGGCGCCGGCCACACCAAGACCGTGCAGCAGTGGGTGCTTCTAGGCGACCCCTCGCTGAAAATCGGTGGCTAGGCAGCCCCTCCTTTTCCCCTTCTTCTCCCCTTTACATTTTTTTCTGATGACGAGGACAGAAATAGGCGCTCCTGCCGCTGACCCTGACCCGCTGCAGCGAGGCTCCGTCCCGGGGACACCGCTCCCCCTCCTCCCGCCGGGGGATGAGGAAGGAGTCCGGAAAATCATCTGGCTCTGCCCGGCGCCGGATGGCCTCCCGCAGAATATCCTGAGCGACCCCGTGCATCTCCTGCCAGACGGACCGGTCCAGGCGATGGGCCCCGGTCTGGGGATGGATGTCCATCTGGAAAAGGATTTCGTCAGAATAAATGTTGCCGATGCCCGCAATGGCGTGCTGGTCCATAAGGGCTGACTTTACCATGCCCCGCTTGCCGCCCAGGCGCTCCACAAAGTCCTCCTGGCTCACCCGCAGGGCGTCCGGCCCCAGCTGTCTTTGGGCTATGAAGGACTCCACGCTCTCCGCCCAGTTGATGCGCCCCAGGAGGCGCTGGCAGTCATAGGATAGATGGTATCCGTTGGCAAAGGAAAAAAGCAGGCTGTCGTGCTCCGGCTCCTTATCCATGCTCTTGAAATAGGCCAGACGTCCGGTCATCCCGAAATGGAAAACCAGCCAGCCCTCCCCCGTCCGGGCAAACAGGTACTTGCCGTGCCGGGTGCTCTCCGAAAACTCCTTGCCGACCAGCCTCTCCCGCAGTCGGGCTGCGCTCACGTTTCCCAGGATGCGCTGGTGCTTCACCGTCACCCGGTGGATGGGCTGGTGCAGGGCGGTGGCATCCAGGTAGCGCCTGGCCATCTCCACCTCGGGCAGCTCGGGCATAGGGCCACCAACCACCTGTCGTTTTATAACGTTTGGGATGCTATGCTTTCGCTGCTGGCCAGAAAAATGGTGAAACCTTCTATCATTACGCCGTATCTGATAAGCGTTTTGTCTTCAACTGTGAGTTTTACTACCAATATGGTGAAAGGATAGACCGCAATCTCATGAGACGTATACTCACCACTAGGGGGAACCTGAAAGCTTGTGTTTAGGTGCCAAATCGGATTCAGAAAAGGGATCGACCAGTTTAAATGGCCCTTCACGGTAGTGTCTCGGTTATTGATAACGTGGACCAGAAATCCCCGAGGATTCTCTCCTGGTTGGGATAGCAGGTAGGCGCTCCCTCTAATAAATAGTTCAATGTCGTCAGTATTCCTGTATACGTTACCGCCGTCCACCCAAGCTGAAGAGTATGCTATCGACCCCGCAGTGAGGATAGCCAGAAGCAAAGCATATCCCACGGTTTTAGTTATTGATGACATCTATTTTTTCCGCAAGCCATTGACGAGAATGCGCAGCACATTATTGGGCACAGCCCGGATTTCTCCCTGATTGAAGACACACTTATAATTATCTATCAATATATATATGCATTGTATTCTCAATTCGTTGCTTTAGGCCAACCTTTTTCAATCGGGTGCCCATAGTACGGTGAACATGAGGAATAGAGAGGTAGCCGCCGTTCTGTACGAGATTGCCGACCTGCTGGAGATGAGGGAGGTGGACTTCAAGCCCCGGGCCTACCGCACCGCCGCCCAGAACATAGAAAGCCTGGGCACGGACGTCGAGGAGCTGCACCAGCAGGGCAAGCTGGAGGACATCCCCGGGGTGGGGAAGGGCATCGCCAAGAAAATCGCCGAGTTTCTGGAGACGGGCAGGGTAAAAAAGCTGGAGGATCTCAAGCGGGACATGCCCGTGGACCTCCCGGGCCTGTCGGCGGTGGAGGGACTGGGACCCAAGCGCATAGAAAAACTGTACCGGGAGCTGGGCATCACCACCCTGGACGATCTGGAGGAGGCAGCCCGGCGGGGGGCCATCCAGGACATCGAGGGCTTCGGGGAGAATACCCAGCAGGCCATCCTGGAAAATCTCGCCTTCGCCCGCCGGAGCCGCGACCGCTACCTGCTGGGCTACGTGCAGCCGGAGGCCCAGGAAATAGTGGAGGCCCTCAAGCCGCACGTGGAGGCCATCGAGGTGGCCGGCTCCCTGCGCCGGAAAAAGGAGACCATCGGGGACGTGGACATCCTGGTGGTGGCCTCGGAGCCGGCGCGGGCGATGGAGGCCTTCACCGGCATGGACCGGGTGGAAAAGGTGCTGATGCAGGGGGACACCAAGTCCTCGGTGCGCCTCTATGGGGGCATCCAGGTGGACGTGCGGGCGGTGGACAGGGACAGTTTCGGCTCCGCCCTTCAGTACTTTACGGGAAGCAAGGAGCACAACATCGAGGTGCGAAAGATTGCCCTCAGGCACGACTACAAGCTCAACGAGTACGGCCTGTTCCACGGCGAACAGAAGCTGGCAGGAACCACCGAGGAAGAGGTCTATGAGGCGCTGGGCATGCAGTGGATACCCCCCGAGCTAAGGGAGAACCGGGGGGAGGTGCAGGCCGCTCTGGACGGAGCGCTGCCCGACCTGGTGCAGGACGAGGACGTGCGGGGAGACCTGCAGATGCACACCACCTGGAGCGACGGGAACCACTCGGTGGCCGAGATGGTGGAGGAGGCCGTCGCCCTGGGTCACGAGTTCATTGCCATCACCGACCACGTGGGCAGCCTGAAGGTGGCCGGAGGCCTGGACCAAAAGGATCTGGAGGAGCAGGGTGAGGAGATTGCCGCGGTGAGGGAGGAGCATCCGGAGATTCACATTTTTCACGGGCTGGAGGCCAACGTTATGAAGGACGGAAGCCTGGACGTGGGGGAGGGGGTGCTGGACATGGTGGACGTGGTGCTGGCCAGCGTGCATTCCGCCTTCCGCATGGACCAGAAATCCATGACCGAGCGGGTCATCAGGGCCATCGAACATCCCCGGGTGAATATCCTGGCCCATCCCACCTGCCGCATTATACAGAAGAGGGAGCCCATCCAGTTGGATGTAGAGCGGGTGCTGGAGGCCTCCCGGGAAAACCAGGTGGTCATGGAAATCAACGCCTTTCCGGAGCGGCTGGACCTCAACGACGTGCATGTCAAGATGGCGGTGGAGCGGGGGGTCAAGCTGTCCATCGGAACCGATGCCCATCGGCGCGACCATCTGCGCTACTACAGGCTGGGTATCGCGGTGGCCCGGCGGGGCTGGGCAGAAGCGGATGATGTCATCAACACGTACAGCGTTCAGCAGCTGCAAAAGCTGTTTGGCGCCTGACGGGGACCGAAAAATATTATTAAGAAAGATGCTATACTTATTCTGGGCCCCGGTAGTGTAGCGGTCATCATGCGAGCCTGTCGAAAGCCCCGGACGGAGCGTTGTGCTCACACGGGGACTTGCAGCAAGCTCGCGACCCGAGTTCAAAACCGTGCCGGTGCAGCCGCATGGGTGAAAATCTCGGCCGGGGCGCTTTTTTTCCGTCTGGCAGGTAGCCCGACCCGAAACATACTTATATAAAACGCCGATATTTTCTCACTCAGGGTGACCTCATGAGTAAAAAACGACATGCTATGATTATTGTAGGGTTGGTTTTTTTTATTGTTGCCCCGTCATTTGCTTTTGTCCTTACCCCCTCCATGAAAAGAATTCCTGACGACCTGAACAAAGTGGTTTATTATGAGGGAACGCTGGGCATGTTCAACGACCGGACCCTGACCATGGACTACATCGACATCTCTATCAAGAGAGAGGTCACGGCCATAGGCACAGAGGACGGCGTGCTCCTCATCCGCGAGAATATCACCATTTCCGATAAACGGACGGGGGAGGTGATTCCCGACGGGCAGATGACCAACATCTATGGAATCGACCCCTACACCTCCCGGAACGTACCAGGCTACGGGGACACGGAACGCATCGGCCAGTACATTTTCCCGGTGGGTGTGGACAAAAAAGACTACGTGATATGGAACTCCGACATGGACCAGCCCTACACGCAGGGATACGTGGGCGCGGAAGATGCCACCGGTGTGGGACACTACCTGGGCGAGGAAAAACGCGGCGGCATCACCGTCTACAAGTTCTACGGCGAGCAGGAGGAGATATGCATCGGCCCCGGTCCAGAGGGCACGCCGCCGGAGGCACGCCTGTTCTACAAGGGCCATCAGACGGCCTGGGCCGACCCCAAGACCGGCTCCATCATTGACTATGACAAACGCGTCATCCAGTATCTGCAGTTTCCGGACCTGCACCGGCTGCCCAGCGATTTGTATACCACCGTCCAGCTATCCGGCACGGTAAAGATGTTTAACATGGACAAGGTAGGCAGCGGCGACTACTACGACCACTACGACGCCCGTATCACCCAGCACATCTGGGTGGATGACGCCTCCGACCAGGATGTATACATGGTGGGCAGCGAAACCATAGCCCGCGACTCCCGGGGCAATCTGCTGCCCGATGAGCTGCAGTCATCCAGCATGGACGGAGTCAATCCGGTGACCATGGCCTATGACCCCCTGTTCAGTGACAAGCAGGGCCTGATGACCTTCCCCGTGGGCATAGAACCCCGCGACTATGACCTGTGGAATGGAGACATCGGCACCGTATCCACCGCCCGCTACCTGGGCCAGGAGACAGTGGGCGGCCTGCCGGTGTACAGATACGTGGTGACCGTGGACGACTACCCCTCCGGCATTCAGCACATACCCGGCATGAGCGACCGCCATGTGGAGCTCTATTTCAACGGCACCACCACCTACTGGGTGGAGCCCACCACCGGGGGCATCGTCAACGTGGAAAAGCAAGGAGTCATGCGGTCCTCATTCCCGGACCTGCACACCATTCCGGAGGATACCCACGTCACGGTGGACATGCAGGGCAGCCTGTGGATTCTGGGCAGCGGGGAGCGGACCATCAGCATGACCCGGGAGGTGACCGCCACCAACACCTACTACGAAGACGGAGACAAGGTCATCGTCCTCAAGGACAATACCACCATGCACGACGCGGAAACCGGCGATCTGGTCCCCGAGGGGTCCAGCATTACCTACCACGGCGTGTACGCAGACACCGCCGAGGAGGCTCCCAACTACGGGGACATGCTTCGCCAGGGCATTTATACCTTCCCGGTGGGAGTGGAAAAAACCACTTATCACATGTGGAACCCGGAGATATCTACCACCTCGCCGGTGGAGTTCGTGCGCGAGGAGGACCACCAGGGCATTCACACCTATCTCTATCAGACCGAGGAGACCCGCCGGGTATACGACCCCACGCCGGGCATCGAGCAGGACGTGCAGTACACCACGCTCACCAAGTACTGGGTGGAGCCCCACTCGGGCTCGGTGATTGACATGGAGAAGTACTCCGAAAAGAAGGTCAACCTGCTGAACTTCATTTTCGGCATACCCGGCCCCCTGTGGGTAAAGGCCTACAGGATGACCCTGAGCTTTACCGACAGCCAGGTGCAGCAGGCAGTGGAGGAGGGGCGCAAGGCGGCTGCCCTGCTGGAACTCTCCGACCAGACCATTCCCGCCCTGACGGTGAATGTCTCGGTGGCCAACCTGGCGGACAGCCTGGCGGCGGCCAAAATGCAAAAAATGCAGGTGTCCCAGCTGTCCGGGAGCAAAATAAAGGCTGCCGACATCCACTACTGGATGACCGAGGAATCGGTGCAG
>DSCA01000024.1 GCA_011049295.1 Thermoplasmatales archaeon | reverse complement strand
GCATGGGAGGCGGCCACGACATTGCGGCCGGGGCCACCATTCCCCGGGGAACGGAGAAGGACTTCCTGGTCCTGCTGGACAAGGAGATTCGCGACCAGTTGACCTGAGAGGACTGGCTCCTCCACTCTGGCCTAAGGCAGGGAGGAAAAGGAAGGGGATAAGGGCCACACGGGGCGTCTATAGGCGGTGGATGTTTACCAGATGGACCCGGAAGTACACCGTTTTGCCCGCCATCTCGCCGGTGCTGTAGCCTGCCGCCTGCAGGTCCTGCTGGAGCTGCTGCTGGGGAATGTCTTCGAAGATGCGGGTGATGGTCATGGTTCGGGGGAAGGACATGGTGCGGTTCACGTCCTGGTAGTAGGTCTGGTTGCCGTACTGGATAGAGATGTTGATGATGTCAGCGGTAACGTTTTCCACCGTGTACACGGCGCCGTAGTAGGTGAAGTTGAGCCCCACCTCGGGGGTGGTGGTGAGGGAGATGGTGGTCTCGTTGTAGGTGGCCTCGGTGGTGTTCTCCCAGAACGGATACAGGGTGAGGTCAGACAGCCTGTTGGGGGTGGTAAGGATGGTGGCCTCGGTTTCGGTCATGTTGGTGACCTCGGTGGCATTGCTCCACACCCAGTAGGGGTTGGGAATGGGCTCCTCGCCCCAGAACATGGGCAGGGTGAACTTTTCGCCAATGACCGGCATCCATGTGAGGGTGAGATTGCCGTCGGTGACGTTGAGTATCATAAACTCCTGGTCCACCCCGGCAAAATCGGTGGTGAAGGTTATGCCCTCTTCGACGGGCAGGCCGTAGGCGTTCTCCGGGGAGAGGGGACCGATGGTCTTCTCCTGGCCTTCCTGCATGCCCAGCAGCCCCTTCCTCAGGCCCGGCAGGTCGCCCAGCCGGGCACCGACGATACGGCCCAGGGAGCTGGAGGTCCAGCCTGGCGGGTACCTGGAGGGGCGGCCCTCGCCCACGTAGGCCTTGAAGAGGGTGAGGGTGGCATTGGTGGCATTCTCATGGAAAGGAGTGTCTACGGTGACGTCGGTCTGGTCGCTGAACGAGGAGGCGAAAACGGTTTCGTTTTCCAGGTAGCCGATGTAGTACATCTCCACGAAATCGCCGGTTTTCACTTCCAGGGGTTGGCCCTCCTTCCACAGCTCGTAGCCGTAATAGCCGCTGGCAGCGGCGGCAACAGTCACCAGCGCCACAATGGCCAGCAGCACGGGTTTTTCTAATTTCATGGTAGCCTCTTTCCCATGAAAGAGTCCATCCTATTAAAGGCTTCCTCCAGCATGTCCATGGAGGGCAGGGTGACCGCCCGGAAGTGGCCCTGACCGTACTCCGGAGAGAAGCCCGACCCGTGCACCAGGAGCACGTGGGCCTCATGCAGCACGTCCAGGACGAAGTCCTTGTCGCTCTTCCAGCCGTCCATGGCCTCTATCTTGGGAAAAATGTAGAAGGCACCGTCAGGCCGGGTGGCAGACAGCCCCGGTATCTCGTTCAGGCGCCGGTAGGCATAATAGCTGCGCTCCTTCAGGCGGCGCACCATGTCCGGAATGTGATCCTGCGGCCCGTCCAGGGCGGCTATCATGGCCCGCTGGCACACGGAGTTGGCACACAGCCGGGCCCGGGCAATGCGCATAAAGGCGTCCTTGATTTTATCCAGCTGGCCGTGGGGGTTGTTGAATATGGCATATCCCATGCGCCACCCCGGCACCAGGTACACCTTGGAAAAGCCGTTGAAGGTGATGATGGGGGCATCCTTGGCCAGGGAGGCCGTGGCATGATGGGGGCGGTCGAAGACGATGTCGTCGTATATTTCGTCGGAGATGACCGGGATGCCGTGCTCGGTGGCGATATCCACCATGGTCTGCACGGTGCTCCGGGGATACACGGCACCGGTGGGATTGTTGGGGTTGACCAGGACCATGGCTTTGGTTCTCTCGGTGATTTTGGCCCGCACGTCGTCCACATCCGGCTGCCAGTTTTCCTCCTCGATGGTGCGGTAGGCAACGGGCTCGGCGCCGTTGAAATAGGTCATCAGGTTGTAGGGGGGATAGGTGGGCCCGGGCACCAGCAGCTCGTCGCCCGCGTTGAGGGTGGCAGAGAGAAATATCTGCAGGGACTCGGTCACTCCGGTGGTAACGCAGATGTCGTCGACGGCATAATCCATGCCGTTGCGCTGCTTTTCCCGACGGGCGATGCCCTCCCGCAGCTCCGGGTAGCCCTCGGAGGGGGCATAGCCGTTGTGACCCTCCCGTGCTCCCTCGTACAGGGCGTCCTTTATGTGCTGGGGAGTGTCGAAGTCGTAGGCGATGGGGTCGCCGATGTTGAGCTTGAGAATCTGGATGCCCTGGGCCTCGAGTTTGCGGGCCGGCAGCACCACCTCCCGGATGGCATACGAAACGCCCTTTGACCGCTCTGATGGCTCAAACATGGAGCATCCCATATATGGGGGTGCCATATATAGTTAGTGGTTTGTGGTGGTTTGGCCGGACCTCCGGGGGATGCATGGGGAGAGATGCCCTCAACTGCCCGCCGATGCCGGTTCAAAAAAGATATATACAAACGGTGCATTTATCTGGCAATGAAATACGGCGTAATTGTGCTGGCGCTAGTTCTGGCTATCTCCTTTGTCACCGTCCAGCCGCCGGGGACGGCGTCCACCCCTACCGTCCGGTACGTGGGGGGCTCCGGGCCCGGAAATTACTCCAGCATCCAGGCCGCCGTTGAGGACGCCGATGCCGGGGACCACCTCTACCTGTATACCGGCCTCTACCAGGAAAACGTCATTGTGGACAAACAGCTCACCATACGGGGGGAGGAGGGAGCGGTGATTGACGGACGGCAGCTGTCCGATACGGTCTACGTCCTGGCCGACGGGGTCACCCTGTGCGGGCTCACCGTGAGGAACAGCAGCGACACGGGAGCGGGCATCGTCATCGAGGGCAACCATACGGTGGTCCGGCGCTGCACGGTAACCGATAACTTTTTTGGAATCTATACGTCGTTTTATAACGGTACCGTAGTCCACAACACCTTTTTACGCAACACCCGCCACGCCTGGGACACCGGCAGCAATGCCTGGGACCACGGCGGACGGGGAAATCACTGGGATGACTATGCCGGAGCGGACGGGAACCAGGACGGCATCGGCGACAGCCCCTACGTGGTTCCCGGCGACGGCGGCCGCGACCGCTATCCCCTCATGCACCCCTATGGCCCGCCGGTGGCCCGCTTCACGGCAACTGTCGACAAGTGGACGGCCAGCTTTGATGGCTCGGCATCCTATGACTACGACGGCACCGTGGTCAACTGGACCTGGAACCTGGGCGATGGCAACCTCAGCTACGGAGAAACCCCGGTGCACGTCTATGCCCGGGACGGACGGTATACCGTCATGCTCACGGTGACCGACAACAACGGCAGCACCCATGCGCTGACCCAGCGAGTTTATGTGGACAACGCCCCTCCCGCCACCACCCTCACCCCCACTCCTGCCACTCCCAACGGATTGCAGGGATGGTACGCCAGCCCTGTATGGGTCACGCTCACCGGCAGGGATGCCGTCTCCGGGGTCAAGAGCATCAAATACCGGGTGGACGGCGGAAACTGGCGTGACTACCAGGGCGCCTTCAAAATAGACGACAACGGTGCCCACACCGTGAAATACTACGCCACGGACCACGCCGGCAACAGGGAGACCGAGCGCACCTGGGCGGTGAGCATCGACCGCAGCGCCCCCCTCACCCTCAGCCAACCCCAAATCAACGAGAGCATGTGGTACACGCAGCCCCTGACCGTGGAGCTGGACAGCACCGATGCCACCACCGGGGTGGTGGCCACCCACTACCGGGTGAACGGCGGGCCCTTTGTGCCCTACACCGGGCCGTTTACCATAAACGCCCAGGGGGTCAACCGTCTGGAATATTTCGCCGAGGATGCCGCCGGCAACCGCGAGTCCCTGCGCCGGGTGGACGTGCGTATGGACAGCGTGAATCCCACCCTGGAGGTCACGGCGCCACTGGAATCCTATTTGTATCTCATGGGCCGCCCCCTTTTGCCGCTGGACCGATTTGCCATAATTATCGGCGGCATCCAGGTAACGGCGCGGGCCGAGGATGCCACGTCCGGCATCCAGAGGGTGGAGTTCTCCACCGATGGAACCCTCCGGCACACGGACACCCAGGCCCCCTATTCCTGGCTGTGGGACGAGCCGGCGCTGGGCCCCTACACCATCCAGGTGAAGGCCTACGACCGGGCGGGCAACACGGCCCGGGTTGAGGTGCCGGCCATGGTTTTTAACCTGTAAGCCAATACAAAAGTTTAAGTTCTGGTGGGCATATTCCTACCTGGTTACCATGGTAGAATACGAGACCATAGAATCAGCAGAGATAAAATTCGGGCGTAACAACTTCATCGAAGTGGCTCGAAAGAAAGCGGTCAGCGAGGAAGGAGAGAACATGTTCGTCTCCATCTCCCGGGGCTACTATCTGGAGGACGGCTCCAAGAAGTGGAAAGCCTCTATCGCCCTACCCACCGAGCAGGACAAGCGGGAGGAGATTGCGGAACTGATAAAGACCATATAAGATGATTTGTCTGGGCATCGAGGGCACGGCGCACACGGTGGGCGTGGGCATCGTGCAGGACAGCGCCCCCGTTATTTTAGCCAATGTTTCCTGCATGTATGCCCCGGTCAGCGGTGGCATCCATCCCCGGGATGCCGCCAACCACCACGCAGGGGTCGTGGTGGACGTGCTGCGGCAGGCCCTGGATGAAGCGCAGATGGATGTGGAGGACATAGACGTCATTGGTTTTTCCATGGGGCCGGGCCTGGGCCCCTGCCTGCGGACCGTGGCCACCGCCGCCCGGTCTCTGGCCCTGTACACCCGCAAACCCCTGGTGGGGGTAAACCACTGCATTGCCCATCTGGAAATAGGCCGAAAAATGACCGAGGCCCGGGACCCGGTGCTGCTGTATGTTTCCGGAGGAAACACCCAGGTCATCGCTTTTTTAAACGGCAGATACCGGGTGTTCGGGGAAACCCTGGACATCGGCATCGGCAACTGCCTGGACAAGTTCGGCCGGGAACTGGGCATGCCCTTTCCCGCCGGCCCCGCCATAGAGAGAAAAGCGCGGAATGGACGGTGCTACCTGCCCCTGCCCTACCCGGTCAAGGGGATGGATGTGGCCTTTTCGGGTATTCTGACCGCCGCCCTGGCCAAAAGGGAGGAGGCCAGTCTGCCCGACCTATGTTTTTCCCTGCAGGAGACCTGCTTCGCCATGCTCACCGAGGTCACGGAGCGAGCCGTGGCCCACACCGGCAAGAGCGAGGTGCTGCTGGGCGGGGGAGTGGCAGCCAACCGGCGACTGCAGGACATGGTGGCCTCCATGGCGGCGGCCCGGGGGGCGGCGTCGTTCTGTCCGCCGCGGTCCCTGCTGGTGGACAACGGAGCCATGATTGCCTGGACGGCTCTCCTCATGCACCGGCACGGGCTGACCACACCCGTGGAGGAGAGCCACATCCGGCAGAACTTTCGTACCGACGAGGTGGCCGTGACATGGAGGAGCTGATACAGCGGGGGGCGGAGGCGGAAATCTACCGCTCCACCTGGAAAGGGCGGCCGGTGGTCATCAAGCGGCGGACAGAGAAGTCCTACCGGCTGCCGGACATCGACCGGATTCTCCGCAGGCAGCGAACCCGGCAGGAGGCTCTGCTGCTGTCGGCGGCCCGCCGGGGGGGCACGGCCACCCCCATCATCTACGACGTGGACCTGTCCGCCGCGGCCATCACCATGGAGTACGTGGCCGGCAGGAGGGTCAAGGACTGCATCGACGCCCTGGATGAGCCGGAGCAACAACGGATATGCCAAAAAATAGGGGAGGGAGTCGCCGGCCTGCACCGCCAGGACATTGTGCACGGGGACATCACCACCTCCAACCTGATTATGTCCAGGGGGCGGATGTATTTTATCGACTTCGGCCTGGGAGAAAAAAGCAGCGCCATGGAGGACCGGGGGGTGGACCTGCACCTGCTCATGGAGGCCTTCGCCGCCGCCCACCGCCATCCGGACCTGTTTTCCTGGGTGATGGAGGCCTACGAGGCGGCCGTACCCTGGGGGCGGGAGGTGCGACGGAAGGTGGCAGACATCGCCGAGAGGGGGAGATACGTGGTGAGAGAATGAGCCAGAAAATCTACTTTGTGACCGGCAACCCGGGGAAATATGCCGAAATGCGGGACCTGCTGACCGGGTTTGACCTGCGCCGGAAAGCCGTTTCCTATCCGGAGGTGCAGGCTGACGACCTGGAGGCGGTGGCCCGGTTCGGCCTCCGGTGGCTGCAGGACAGGGTGGAGCCGCCCTTCATGCTGGAGGACGCCGGTCTGTTCATCGATGCCCTGCACGGCTTTCCCGGAGTGTATTCGGCCTACGTGTTCGCCACCCTGGGAAACCGGGGCATCCTGCGCCTGCTGGAGGACGTGGAAAACCGCCGGGCCTGCTTCCGGTCGGTTGTCGGCCTGTACGACGGGGAGATACACATTTTTTCCGGAGAGTGCCGGGGAACCCTGGCCGGGGAGGAGCGGGGCAGCCAGGGATTCGGCTACGATCCCCTGTTTATTCCGGAGGGCAGCGCCCTGACCTTTGCCCAGATGACCCCGGCGGAAAAAAGTGCTCGCTCCCATCGCGGCCGGGCGGCACAAAACCTACTCGCCCATCTGGAGCAAGCCGGGACCGGAGGCGGGTGATGGCCCGTTCAATGGCCCCGGTCGTTCCCGGAGATGATGACACCCGGCGGCACTACATCTGTTCAAAGCGGTCCTCAAGGCGGGCCATGACCTTGGGCAGCGTGGTGTACTCCATGTCGTCCATGGGCAGGCGGTGGGGCTCGAAGGGCCCGTGGCGGCGCATGTAGTCTGTGACCTCCATGGCCTTCTGACGGGAATAGTCAAAGGCCGGGTCGTCGAACAGGTCGGCGGGCTCGGTCATCCTGCCGTTTTTCACCTGGAAGCCCAGGGCCACCACCCGGGGTGGGCCGTCGAAGCGGGTGCACCGCGCCTGGCGTACCCCCACCGGCATCAGGGGTCCGTTGTGGGAGCCACGCATCCATCCCGAGACCAGGTGGGGAAAGGCAAAGCCCTCCAGGACCTCTCCCAGCGCAGGAAGTCCGGACTGGGCACGCACCGCCGCCACCGGGTCGTCCTTGCCCACGTATTCGCCGGCTATGTGGTACAGTTTCTCCGTGGACACCACGGCCGCCGGCTCGTCGGTGGGCAGCTTGCCCTCCTTG
The DNA here is from genome assembly GCA_011049295.1 of Thermoplasmatales archaeon. Classification (GTDB taxonomy): domain Archaea; phylum Thermoplasmatota; class E2; order UBA202; family DSCA01; genus DSCA01. The sequence continues at coordinate 782 of DSCA01000024.1, read as the reverse complement.
GGGTAAACGCGCTTGATGACAAAGCGGGATTTGGCCCCTATGAGGGCCAGGGCATCGTACATCTCCTCGGGGAGATTCATGAAAACGCGCCTGTGCTCCACGATGTCCCATATTTCGAAGCGGAAGCCGCCGTGCAGGAAGGGATCAATGATCAGACCGGCGGTGGTAAAGGGGTCGGCAAACATCTTGAAAATGGGCAGGTTGAAGGCGCCGGGTTCCGTCTTGTCCATGAGAAATGCCACCAGCGGCTCCGAGGCTCGCTCGGTGAACTCCATTTCGGCGATGCCCGGACCCATGCCCCGAATGTTGCCGGAAAAGGCATCCTTCAGCAAATCCTGGCCGGCACCGTAGAGGCCCAGTTTTTTTGCCCGCTCCGTGGCTTCCTGGAAGGTGTCCCAGGCCAGGCAATGAATCTCTTCGTCGTTTTCACCCCGGGTGTGGGTCATGAGCAGCTCCAGGTCGTCGCCGCAGTGAGAGACGTGAAAATCCAGCAGCAGGTCGCTGTCCCTGGCCTGGCTCAGGCGCTGCCGGGCCACCTCGATAAGTTGAGGATGGACGGAGGAATGACCGGGGAAGCCGCCCACATCGGCCTTGATAACGCTAAATGTCGTCTTCATGGGGGTGTAATGTACCACCGCTACAAAAAGGTTTGGCTAATCCTGCTGTGTTGACGGTATGATTAAAATTCCTCCTACGTCATAGAAGAGTATATCTCAGGCCATAGCTGAGATATACCAGGAGGAACCAGATGAGGTATATAGGATTGGATATCCATAAGGACT
>DSCA01000072.1 GCA_011049295.1 Thermoplasmatales archaeon | reverse complement strand
GGGTGGGAGAGGCGGCCATCGCCTCCGAGTTTCTGCACTACGGCGAGGAGCCCATGCTGGTTCCCTCCCACACCGTTTTCTTCTCCGGCTGTACCTTTGCCTGCGTGTTCTGCCAGAACCACGACATCTCCCAGCACCAGGCCGGAATGCACATTTCGCCGGAGAGCCTGGCCGGGGTTATCCGGCGGCGGCAGGGCCTCAACGTCAACTGGGTGGGGGGAGACCCCACCCCCAACCTGCCCTACATTTTGCGGGTGCTGTGCCTGCTGGACACGGACGTTCCCCAGATATGGAACTCCAACCTGTACTGCAGCCGGGAGGCCATGCATCTCCTGCACGGGGTCATGGACCTCTATCTCACCGATTTCAAGTACGGAAACGACGAATGCGCCCGTCGTCTCTCCCACGTCGACCGCTACTGGGAGGTGGTCACCCGCAACCATGAAATGGCGGCCATGCAGGGCCGGGTGCTCATCCGCCACCTGGTGATGCCCAACCACGTGGACTGCTGCTCCCTGCCCGTGCTGGACTGGATTGCCGAGCACATGCCGGAGGCGCTGGTGAACGTCATGGACCAGTACCGGCCCGAGTACCGGGCGCACCAGCATCCGGACATCGACCGGTGCGTCACCGACCGGGAGTACCGGCGGGTGGTGGAGCACGCCCGCTCTTTGACTCTTAGATCAGTAGACGACCGACCCTAGAAAACCTCAAAAACATTTCTCCGTTGTAGAGTCCATGAAAAAGCCCCTGCACGTGCGCCTGCTGGAGACGTTTTTTCCCCTGCGCTTTTTCCTGGCCCGGCTGACCCGGTTTGCCCCCCTGCGCAAAATCATCAACAGGCTCTATTTCGAGCACGACCACATGGTGTATGTGCCCAGGGATACGGTGATTGCCGTGAACAGGGACGTTGCGCCCCCGGAGTCCCTGGTGGTGCCCTCCCGCCTGGTGGAGCATTTCGTGGAGGAGGCCAGCCACCGCTGGATAATGAACTTCTGCATCTGCCGTGATGCCAACCAGTGCCGGGATTACCCGCAGGAGCTGGGCTGCCTGTTTCTGGGAGAGGCCAGCCGGCACATCGACCCCCGCCTGGGTCGCCCGGCCAGCCGGGAGGAGGCCCTGGAGCACCTCCGCAAATGCCGGGAGGCGGGTCTGGTGCACCTGATTGGCCGAAACAAGCTGGATGCCGCCTGGCTGAAGGTGGAACCGGAGGACAGGCTGATGACCATCTGCAACTGCTGCCCCTGCTGCTGCCTGTGGCTGATGCTTCCCCACCTTGATGAAGAAATCAGTGCCAAGGTTGCCAAAATGCCCGGGGTGGAGGTGACCGTCGGCCCGGAATGCACGGGATGCGGCACCTGTGTGAAGGTCTGCTTCGTGGGGGCCATCACTCTGGAAGACGGGAGGGCGGTGATAGGGGCCGACTGCCGGGGATGTGGACGATGCGCTGAGGTCTGCCCCCAGGGTGCCATCGAGGTGTCTATCAGCCAGGAGGCGCTGGACCGAGCGCGGGACAGAATCGCCGCCCGGGTGGATGTCTCCTAGAATCTGGGGGGCCGCGGTGCCACCGCCGGGTAAACCAGCGAGGCTAGAGGGGGCCGGAGATTTTTTCGGTGACCGTCAGCCACACGTCGCCAAATAGTTTTTCTTCCAGCAGGGCGTTGATGAACTTCCGGGGCGGAACGCAGCCCTCCGGAGCATGTACGCCCGGTGAAACAATATCCCCCGTGGCAACCATGGTGGCTCCCAGGGCCGCCGGAGTGGCCGTTCCCTCCCGCATGTGGGAGGTTCCCGCAAACCGATAGATTTTGGGCTGTCCATTTTTCTCGCCGGCCACGGTGACCATCACCGCCCCTCCCGACGGAATGCTGTCTCCCCGGGACACCATGCTTTTTCCCAGGGAGGAAACGTAGGCCGCGGTGAAGTCCAGGGGTGCGACCTCCTTCCCCTTCACGTCAATGGGCGTGGGAGACAGAAGACCCAGCCCCTCAGCCTGGAGGAGCGCCTGTCGAAACTGGGCAGGGAAAAAGGTTCCCTTGCAGCAGACATTGTCCACATCTTTGAGGTAGCGGGGGATGGTCACCGTCTCGGGGTGACCGAAATAATACACCGGGGCCTGGCCGAATGGCTCCGGAAAGGTGACATATTCCTCCCCGTCCACCAGCCCCCGTGCCGTCTGGAAGGCTCCGTCCCTGTAGACGGGAACCGGACCCAGCCAGCAGTGCAGCATGTGGTAGGGAATGGCGGCCCCGGCCTTCTCCGCTATGCCCCGGGTCACGTACACGGTCACCTTGCTCACCGAGGTGAGTTGGGTGGCGGCATAGGAGGCTATCACGTTGGTCAGCCCCGGGCTTGCCCCCAGTCCCACGATGCAGGTCACGTCTCTCTCCCGGGCCGCCTGGTGGTAGTCGTCGAGAAGGGTCTGGGTGGTGTCGTAATCGTCGCAGACGTCTACGTAGTCGACGCCCTGCTCTATTGCCGTTTCCAGAATAAGGGGGGCAAACTTGTAGTAGGGGCCCACACAGTTCACCACCACATCTGCATCCCGCAGGGCCCTGGCCAGGCTCGCCCGGTCGGTGGCATCCACGGAGACGAAATCAACATGCTCCCGTTGTTTGCCTATCTCCCTGGCCCTCTGCTCGTTGAGGTCACCGATGACCACGCTGGTAAAAACATCTGTTTCGGAGAGGCAGGCGACCACGTGGCTGCCAATGACCCCTGCACCCCCCAGCACGACGGCTTTCATGAGGGAGGATAGCCGCTATGTCCATAAAACGTTTTTCCCCTGCTTGTTCTCCGGCAATAATATTATATGAAAGATACCTATTCTTTTCTCTGGCTAAACCGGTCCGGGAATGCCGGGAGCATGGCGAGATGAAGATAAATCCCTTTGAGGTCACCTTTACCCCCCTTGCCGGGTCCACATTCACCAATCTGCTGCGGCTGCTGGCCCAGAATCGCTTCAGGATAGGGCTGGTGGGGCTTCCCCGGATTGCCTACTCCGTCCTCATGAGCCTGCTGTTGTCTCCTTTCAACGCCTATGAAACAATTCGCTTCCGCCGGGAGATAGAGGCCACCCGGATAGAAAAACCCCCTCTTTTCATCATCGGGCACTGGCGCAGCGGCACCACCTATCTGCACAACCTGCTCAGCCAGGACCCCCGTTTCTGTTACCCTACCACCTTCCAGACCGTCACCCCCGGCCTCTTTCTGCGATTCGAAAAACTCATCAAACCCCTGGTCGCCGCCTCCCTGCCTCCCACCCGTCCGGAAGACAACGTTCCCCTGGGGGCCGACCTGCCGCAGGAGGAGGAATACGCCATGGGCAACCTTTCACCCTACTCTTTCTACAACGGCTGGTGTTTCCCCCGCAACATGCGGTTCTACCACCGCTTCGTATGCATGGAGGAGGTCTCCCCCCGCCGGATTGAGGAATGGAAAAGGACCTACCGGTATTTTCTGAAAAAGGTGACCCTGGCCTGCGGAGGCAAGCGTTTGTTGGTGAAAAACCCGGCCAACACCCCCCGGATAAAACATCTGCTGGAGATGTTCCCCGACGCCAATTTTGTCCACATCTACCGGAATCCCTACCACACATTTCTCTCCATGAAGCGAAACATCGAGATGGAAATGACGCTGTACTGCGTCCAAAGGCCGTACAGCCAGCGGGTCAACGAGCAGCTGATGGTCCGGCTCTACAACCACATGTTTGACATCTTTTTCAGAGACAGAGAGCTCATACCGCGGGGCAATCTGGTGGAGGTCAGCTATGAGGACCTGGTGGCCAATCCACTCCTGGTGGTCAGACACATATACGAAGCCTTGAACCTCCCGGGATTTCACCAGGTGGAGCCCGTCCTTCAGCAGTTTGTCCGCGCACAGTCGTCAGTGAAGCCCCACCGCTACGTCATTGGCGAGCGCCTGCAAGCACACATATACAGTCAGCTGCACTCCACCATCGACCGGTGGGGATACAGCGCGAAGGCAGAGGATGCTGAAAACGACGTCGTCGCCCGGAATACCCTACCGGGGTGACGTTTCCCGCCGCCGGTGGTCCTATATCACTCTGATCAGGTCTCCAGGTATCATGGGCTGGGAGACATATACCCCATAATAGAAGTCTTCTGCCAGAAATTCTCCGGAGAGGCGGACCTGGGCTCCCCAAAACGTGTTGTACAGTCCATTGCAGTCCACCACGTGCAGCATGACCTCCACCGTGTCTCCGGCCTGTATGCCGCCTGACAGGTTGCCGGTAAAGAAGAGTTCCAGGCTGTCCTCCTCGGTTTTTTGGAGGGACACGTAGGTGTACACAAAGCCCACCTCCAGGTCGCTGTCTACACAGTCGACCTCCCCCACGTTGCCGCGAACCGCCAGCACATCCCCGCTGTCGGCCACGCTGCAGGAGCCCTGGACCGCCGTGTAGTCCTCGTTCACGGTGACCGAGATGCCATTGGCGAACTCTTCCGCACTCAGAGACACTATTCCGCCCTGGCTGTCCCGGTCACCGCCGTCGAAGGGGTGGAGAGCGATGAGCAGGGCGGCGACCAGGATGGCTGCTGCCACAATGATGGCGGCCATGACTGAGCTATTTTTTTCATCGGGCATGCTTCCCCCTCCTCTGCCTCCACCCTGGCCAGGCGATTCCCGGCGGCATCACTCCCCAAACTTTTTTCATGCAGTTAAACAAACGGCTTTTATTAAGCCTTTTCCCGGACGTCTTCGTCCCGCCTCCGGCGCCCCCGTCCATCCTCCACGCCCCCGGAAGGGTAATCTTATATATCGCAGGGGCATGAAGTACTGTGGTTGCCATGAACGCCAAGTTTTGGTTTGTGGGCTTTGCATCCGTTCTCATGCTCGCGCTGTCCGTGGGTGGCTCCCTTCACACCTCGGTTTCTCCCCGGGTTGCGCCGTCCGTCATCGTTGCCGACGACGACCTAGACCCCCTGGTGGACCTGGAGGTGAGCGTGGATGTTCAGCGGGCTCGAAAGATAGACGGGGCTACCGGTCAGCCATCCTCCTTTTCGGTCCGGGTGACCGTGGGGGACGAGAGCTGGGAGAGCCCCCTGGTTCAGGGATTTGACGTCTGGGACATAGGCACCGCTTGGTTTGACGTTCCCGACGACCAGGCTTTGGTTCCCGTAACCATCGAGGTTCTGGAGGGAGGAGAGGTGATGGACATCTCGCCCCAGGGAGACTCCTTTGCCGTTACCTACGACCTGCGCACCGGGGGTTGGAGCGGAGACGACTATCTGGGCGACCCCTCCGGCTACGGACATGCCTCCGGCACGGAGGATGGGGAGAGCACCCATCGGGACTACGAAATCTGGTTCCAGATTGGCTTCAACGACTACGACGGAGACGGTCTCACCTACTGGGAGGAGGTCAACGTGTACCAAACCGACCCCGAGCAAAACGACGCCGGTATCGACTATGACGGAGACGGCGTGCCCATTGAATGGGAGGACCACTGGGGCTATGACCCCTTTGCAGCCGAGGACCACCACCGGCTGGACCCCGACCGGGACGGTCTCCAGAACACCGAGGAGTACATGATGGGCCAGTGGCTGGCCGACCCCTTCCGCCAGGGCATCTACATCGAAAATGATTACATGGAACCCCATAACGGCATCACGCCCCTCATTCCCCAGGAATCCCTGCAGCTGCAGTACTCCTCTTTCACCAAGCACCACATCATGCTCCTAGTGGACGACGGCCTCATGGGGGGCAGCGACATCCTTCCCTACCGAGAGATGAGCTGGGACGACTACGAGGACTATTACACCGACTATTTCCTGCATGGCGACCCTGACAATCCCCGTCGGGGAGTGTTCCACTGGGCGCTCATCATCCACGATGCCAACCGGATGTTCGGACGGGGGGTGGGCGGCTTCAATTTCATGCGGGACTCCTTTGCCATCTGCAGTGCATACATCCAGCGGTGGCGCCCCTGGGAGGAGGGCTCGGTCCTGGGCCACGGCGGCTCCTACATGCATGAGCTGGGCCATCAGTTGGGCCTGGACCATCTGCGCTGCTTCCCCTGGCAGCCGCTGTACTGGATTTCCGGCAGCTACCGGAGCTGCATGAACTATCGCTACAACTACAAAATCGTGGACTACTCGGATGGCACCCACGGCTTCATGGACCGGGACGAATGGAGCCAGCTGGACCTGGCCAGGTTCCAGAGGTAAAACCCCGTCTTCCTGTGCTCACAGAAAGAGTTATAATGCCATCTTTTATTCTGCCCCGTGGAAATGGTAAAGAAAGAGATTGAGCAGGTGAAACAGGCGGAGCAGCGGGCCCAGGAGCGCATCCAGGCGGCCCGGGGCGAGGCGGAATGGATAATAAAAAAGGCCCGGGAAAAGGCCCACAGGGAGGCCGAGGCCATCCGCCAGCGAGCCCGCCAGCAGGCCGAGGAAGCGGTGGCTGCGGCCCGCGCCGAGGCCGAAAAAGAGGCCAAAAAGATAGAGAAACAGGGCACCAGGGAGGCGGAGCGCCTGCGCCAGGCGGCCAGCGACCGTATCCCGCCCACTGCCAAAGCTGTTGTTGGAAACATCCTGGAATAACATGATTTTTCCCTCTCCGATGAGCCGGGTAGCCATTCTTACGCACCAGCGGCACAGCGACGCCTTGGTGGAACGGCTGCACCAAGCCGGCCTCATGGAGATCTCTCAGACCCGGCGGGAGGAGGTGGCAGAGGGCAGGATGCATCCCCAGGTGGATGCCTGCGCCTCCCGCGAGCTGCGCCTCACCCGCATCCTGGACATTCTCAAAAAATACGAGCAGAAGAAAAAGGGCCTCCGGGCCGCCCTCAGGCCCTCGCTGCCCGAGAAGCGACCGGTACACAGGTGCCCCCTGGAGGAGAAACTGGCGGAGGCCGAGGAGGTGCTGGAGGACATAGAGTCCTTCATCATCGATGCCGAGGAGCGCATCGAGGACATCGACCGCCGCCTGGACGATCTGGAGGACACCGAGGACAAGGTCCGGCTGCTGGCCCCCCTGGACATAGACCTCTCCTGGCTGGGAACCTCCCGCTACGTGGTGGTCAGAGCCGGGGTTACCACCGACCGGGAAGCGCTTCTTCAGAGCGCCGAGGGCACGGAGGTGACCGTGCTGTCCGCCCCTGCCGGCGGGGACCGGGAGACGTGGGCGGTGCTCCTGGTTGCCCACGTTGACCACCAGGAGGAGTTGCGCGCCGTCAGGCCCTACGAGGAGCTGGAGGTGACCGGCAAAGGCTTTCCCCCGCAGATGCTGGAGCACCTGGCCAAGGAAAAAAGGGAGCTGAAAAAGAAGCGGCGCGGCCTGATACAGGATTTGCAGGAGATTTACCGCAGCCGCAAGTCGGACATCCTGGCCATCCGGGAGGAAATCCAGCTGGAGAAGCAGCGCAGGGAAATCCCGGAGCGCTTCGGTACCACCTCCTACACCGTCCTCATCGAGGGATGGTGCCTGGCCGGCCACGCGGAGCGCCTGCGGGAGGCGGTGGAGGAGGTGACCGGGGGGCAGGCCGCCTTTTCTGCCCGGGAGATGCCCCGGGAGGGAAACCAGGCGCCCATCCACCTGGCCATGCCCCGGTGGGCAGCCTCATTCCGGACCTTTCTGGAGCTGTTTGCCCTGCCCAAGTATGACGAAATCAATCCCGCCCTGTTTCTGGGCATCTCCCTGATTTTGTTCTTTGCCATCATGCTGGGCGACGCCGGCTACGGCCTGCTCATTTTCATCATCTCCCTGTGGGCCTACCTCAGGCTGGGGCCCTACAGCTCCACCGTCAAGAACTGGTCTTTTCTGGGGCTCTGGATGGGCCTGTCCACCGTGGTGGCCGGATTCCTGTTCAACGGCTTTTTTGGCGACTTCATACCCCGCTTTGTGTACGGAAACCCGGATGCCACCCTGTACCAGGCGAGCGTTCTGGGTTACTCCCTGCCCATCGATGCCCTGCACAAGCCGCTGGTCATTCTGGTGATGACCCTTATTATCGGTCTGGCCCACCTCAACCTGGGCATCGTCCTGGCCGCCTACCAGAACTACAAGCGCGGCCGGGTGAAGGCGGCGGTGGTGGAGCAGGGGGGAT
>DSCA01000175.1 GCA_011049295.1 Thermoplasmatales archaeon | reverse complement strand
GGGTAAGAGAGGCCGGTGCCGCCTGGGTCCCGGTGAAGGTCGGCCCCGGCATGCCCAGCAGCCCGCCTCGCTTGGCTAGAAGCAGACTGACCCGGCTGCCGTCGCTGGTAAATCCGGCGGTGTAGACGGTGTCCTGCTCGTCCACGGCCAGGTCGGTGTACAGGGCCACGATGCCCGCCCGGTGGGTGCGCTTCCACAGCCGTCTGCCGTTGGCTGCAGACAATTTCATCACCAGGGCCTGAAAAGCCAGGACCGAGGCGGTTCCCCCGCCGGCAATGAGGACATTGTTCCGGGAATCCATCCCCACCGAGGTGACCATAGTGACCGGAAAGGGGGTATGGGTGACCTCCCACAGGGTGGTACCGTCGGGGCGGTATTTCTTGACCAGCAGGATGCTGCGCCTCCCGGACTCCTCGATAAAGGTTCCGGCCACCACGATGTTATTTTCCCCGTCCACCGCCACGTCAAAAAAGTAGCCGTAGTCCGTCCCCAGCACCCGGGTGATCTCATCGGGCAGAGACAGGGCGCCGGCGTCCCGGCGGGCGGTGAGACGCAGAGGAACCGGAAAATCGTGGTCCGACCACATCTCCCGGCCCTCCGGGTCGTACTTGACCACCACGCCCTGGCTCTCATCCCTGTGGATGCCGCAGACGATGACGTTGTTCAGGGAGTCGACGGCCACCCCCATGTGTCCGCCCCCCTCCGCGTAGTCTTTCTGCCACTGGATGTGGTAGTCAAAGGGGGGTGAAGATGTGGCTTCCCTCCGGCTCATAGATGGACATGGGTTGAGGGGCATTTATAGGTATGGGCACCGGTTAGAGCTAGAGCAGCGGAACGCCGCACCGGGCCGTGACCCCGACCAGGGATTTGGGCATGCTCACCGGCAGGGGCTCCGACCAGTCGCTGACCAGACCGTGCTCGTCCCGGGCCTGCACCCTGATGACGTAGGCGCCCACCGCCGACCATGAATGCGAGGCATTGACCGTGGCTCCCGATGCCAGGGGTCCCAGCCAGTCGCCCGTGCTGCCGTCCCCCCAGTCAAACCGATACAAAACGGCGTCTCCGTCGGGGTCGACGCAGGAGGAGGTGTAGGTATAGGCGGTGTTGACCGTTCCCGAGGCGGGACCGGAGGGGCGGACCGGGGTTTCCGGGGGTCGGTTGTCCCCCGCCGCCGTGCGGAAGCTCCACAACGGCCCGGAGGCGGCATGGCCGTGGTCGTCCCGGGCAACAACCCGCCAGTAGTAGGTGGTGTCGGCGTCCAGCAGTGCCGGCTCATATAGGGGGGAGGTCAGGTTCTCCGCTGCCAGGGGAGGCGAAAAGTCAGGCCCCAGGAACAGGTCGTAGGTCAGGGGGTCTCCGTCGGGGTCGCTGCCGGTCCACTGCAACTGGGGCCGCAGGCTCACGTTCACCGAGTTGTTGGCGGGAATGGGACGGGTGGGCGGAGCTGGAGGCTGGTTGACCGGGGGATAGCTGGTGTCCAGAAGAACGGCCTCCAATGTATGCAGGTCCCAGTACAGGCTCTCGTTGTACCACATCCTCACCCCTTCGTAGTCGACAGCTATCGAGTTTCTGGCCGTCGGGGAATACCAGAGGTCGTAGCGGGACCCGGCACCTGTGATGCGGTAGGCATCGCCATAGGTGCCGACGGAGGTGGCCAGGGCCTCCAGACCGGGGCAGGTGAGGACGTGCTCCTCCAGGTAAACCGGAAAATCGTAGGTCACGGTGTAGGGAACGGCTAGGTCCACCTGGGCATGTAGATACAGCCACAGCGTCATGCGGGGCACCGACCAGGTTTCGCCCACCGCGATGGGGAAGTCATAGGGCGCGACGGCCGGGGTAACGTTTTGCCGCAGGGAAAGGTCCGCCCGGAAACCGTTGGTAACCAGTTGCCGCTTGATGCTACCCTCTATGTGCATGTGGGTGACCTCCTCCACGGCCAGGTCCTCTGCCCGAACTACCATGGTTCCCTCCATCACCGTGTCCTGCAGGGTGCCCTCCACGATGCCGGCGATGAGCACCGAGCCGGCCACATCCCCGTTGAAGGCCAGCGTGTAGGCAGCACCGTTCACCGCCGTCACCTCCACGTGCAACCCCTCCAGCTCCAGGTCGGCCCGGGTTCCGGTATCCTGGTAGGAGATGCCCACCCGGTAGGCCCAGAAATCTCCGGACTCCCATACCGGCACCTCCGTCTGATTGGTGAACGGGCCGACACGGGGCACGTCCGCGGTCATACCTCCCTGATCACGGGTATCCAATCCCTTACCCAGGGTGCCGACCACCAGCAGCACGACCGCCAGAATCAGCACGCCCTTATCTATCCACGACATGGTTACCTCCCTATTTCGACATAACAACAGCCGCTCCGCCTTTTTAAACGTTGTGCTACACCCTGGCACGAATACAAATAGCAATGGTTAAAAAAAGGGAGAATATCTCAGTACAGGATGAAGGCCGTTATCGTGGGAGGCGGCCCGGCCGGGCTGATTACGGGGCTTCTGCTCGCCCAGCGCAGCCACCGGCCCCTGATTCTCGAACAGCAGCCCTCCATCCAGTCCACGGCCTGCGCCGAGGGATGCGACCGGGCCTCCCTGGAGCACCTGCCCTTTGATGTTGAGCCCTATGTGCAGAACGAAACGGCGGGGGCCCACATAGTCTTCCCCGGCAACAATTTTTTTACCGTCCACATACCCGGAGTGGTGCTGGACCGCACGGCCTGGCTGCGGGGACTGGCCGCGGCGCTGGAACGGCAGGGCGGCACCATTCGCCTCAACGCCCGGGTGCAGCGCATCAGAGAGCGGGAGGTGGAACTGGATGGCGGGGAGCGGGTGCCCTTCGACGTGCTGGTGGGCGCCGACGGGCCCTTTTCCGTGGTGCGCAAACACCTGGGCTTTCCCGTAGAGCTGATTTGCGGGGTGCAGTACAAACTGGACGGGGAGGCCGGCGACCGGTACCTCCGCTTCTACTTCGACAAGCGCTTTTCATCCCACTACGCTTGGGTGTTCCCCAAACGGGATTCCCTCAACGTGGGGCTGGCCGGCAAATTCTCCCAGCTGGATGCTTTCCTTGAACACCTGGATCTGAACCACTGTCCCCGGCTGGAGAGGCAGGCCGGGGGCATTCCCGTATCCGGGGTCCCCCCGACCATAGTGAAGGGGCGGGTGGCCCTGATTGGAGATGCGGCCTCCATGACCAACGCCCTGTCCGGCGGGGGGCTGGGGCCCATCATCTACGCCGCCCGCATGCTGGCCGACAACATCCACCGCCTCCGGGACTATCAGCGGCAGGTTCACCGCCATCCCCTTGCCCATGCCGACATCGTCAGGGGCAAAAACGTGCTGGTATCCATGAGCGACCGCGACCTGCAAAAAATGGGCTCCCTGTTCAACGGCATGGACCTGGGACAGGTGCGGCGGCGGGACATGGCGGGCATTCTGAGATATCCTCTCCTCATCCGCAAATTTGTCGTGCTGGGACGGGGCGTGCAGCTGACCATGCGCTGGGGCTGGTGACCGGGCCGGCTACGCCTCCGCACTGAGCAGGCGGACCTCGAAGCAGGTGCCCTCTTTTCCGGTGTCCTGCAGGTCGATGCTTCCCCCCTGGGCCTCCACGATGGTCTTGACCAGGTGTAGACCCAGGCCGCTGCCAGCGCTCTCCCTACCCTTGACCCGCCGGGTGAAGAGATGAGGGCGGAGGTGGTCGGGGATGCCCGTGCCGTCGTCAGAGATGCGGATGGCCGTGTAGGGTCCGCGGTGCCGGCCGTCTACGGTGATGGTGGTTCCCCCGGAATGGGTGACGGCGTTGCCAATCAGGTTGACAAATATTTCCCGGGTGAGCTCGTCTCCCATGACCGGGGTTCCGATGGGTCGGCGCTGGATGCGCATGTCTCTCCTGGCCAGCTCGCTGGAGAACTCGGCGACCACCTCGTCCAGTACGGCGTCCACGTCCACCGGCCGTAGCTCGTGGGGCTCGGATGCCATCTGCAGCTCCTTGACCTTTCTGATGAGCTCGTTGCTGGAAACTATGGCCCGGGAGGCCAGGTCCACCAGCTCCCGCTGCTCCCGGGTTAAATCGGTGTCGGCCAGGATTTCCAGGTATCCCAGGATGATTTGATTTTTGTTGCTGATGTCGTGGCGGAGCAGGGAATGGAAAAAAGCGGCCCGCTCCTCGGCCTCCTTAATCCGGGTGATATCGGTGACGATGGCAAAGGTGCCACCGAAGCCCCCGTCAGCGGTGTAGTGGGGAGCGGCGGACACCAGCACGTCCAGCCGCCTGCCGCTGCTGTGGACCAGAACCGCCTCGTAGGTGTCCCGCAGCCCCTGGCGTCGCTGGGCTGTCTTTTGCTGAAACACGGCGAACTGCTCCTCCGTGGTTATGTCTCGGAGGCTGCATCCCACCAGCTGCTCTGCCGTAATCCCCACCAGCTTGGCCAGGGATTGATTGGCAAACATAATGGTCTCGTCGGGAGCCAGCTGGATGATTCCGTCCTTGGCCGCCTCCACCAGCGTGCGATACCGGGCCTCTGACTTCCGGAGCTCCTCCGTGGTCCTCAGACCCTGCAGCACAACGGCCATCTCCGAGGCCAGAGTGTTGAAGAGGGACCGGTCCTGGGCGGTGATGGAATCCGTCCGGTCGTTCTGGACGTCCAGCACCCCGAAGGGCTCCTCTCGATAGATGATGGGAACGGCATATTCACACCGGGCCCCCTGTACCCCCTCGATGTAGCGGGGATTGCGCAGCACGTCCGGCACATACAGGGGCTCCCCCGCCGTGAAGGCCTGCACCGTGATGCCCTTCCCGGACAGCGGCAGCCGCAGAGAGATGACGTCCTGCCGGTAGCCCCGCTGCCTGACCACGGCCAGCGCATCCCTCCTCCTCTCCAGGAGGGCGCAGTTGTCGTAGCCCAGCACGTCCTTGACGAAGGCCATGACCATCTCGTAGACCTGCTGGCGGTTGGCGGCCAGCTTCATCTCCCGGGCCACCTGCTCCACCGCCTGCATTTTCCGGTCGAACTGCACGTGTCCGGTGACCTCCATCAGGCAGCCCAGCACGGTACCGTCGTGGGCTGCGCTCCCCCGAAACTCCACCCATCGTCGGTGACCGTCGGTATGCAGAGAAAAACGGGCGGCCCGGCCCCGCAGGATGCACTCCCGTGCCCCGTCCTGCCCCTTACCCATGAGGGTCCAAAACCTGTGCACGGGCACCTGCCGCTCGGTGAATCCGGTCAGGTCGGCCATGGCCTGGTTGAGCACGGTCAGCGTGTCGCCGGAAATAGTGAACAGCCCCACCGATAATGCCTCCGTCAACTGACTGCTCGGGTGGCCCATGGAAATAGAAAGAAACAGTCCTATTAAAACGTAACTCTGGACGGCGAAATTCTTATACGCTTCCCGCCATTAAGGGTGCATGTGGAAGCAACTACTGGCTGTCGGTCTGGCAGCCGTATTGTCGGTTACCGTGGTGATTGTTCCCCTGACCCTGGGCGGCCATGAAACGAGGGTGGACGTGAAGGGAGTTACCAGCCAGCGTCTCCTGCCGGCCATGCCGGTCATCGTTTCCCGGGACAATCCTTTCTATGCCCTCATTGCCACCCCGGTGGCCCTGTACCACGACCGCGACGTGGGAGAGCGATACGCCGCCCCCCTGCTGGTGCAGGACTTCATCAGCCCCTCCCGGGCGGTGCAGCGATTCAAGGACATGTACGGGCTGGAGGAGGCTCTGTTCATGGTGGGCGAGGAGCCCTCCGATGCCTCCAACCGCCTGGCGCGAGCGGTGTGGGAGCGAGCCACGGCGGCCCTGCTCATCAAGCAGGACGAGGAGGGCTACCGGCTGGGCCTGGCAGCGGCGCCGCTGGCCTCCTACCTCAACATCCCGGTGTTCGTCGCCGATGACACCAGCGCCATTCGCCCCACCCTCCGGGAGCTGGGGGTGGAGGAAACCTTCGTCTGCGGAAATCTTGCCGGCTACGGAATCACAGAGCGCTTCGCCGACCAGGAGGAAATAACCGCCTTTATGCTCAGCCTTCTGGGGGATAACTTCGGCCGTTACCTCACCATGACCAACCCCCTGGACATCACCGCCCCCCAGGTTCTGGACTCGGTGAGCTACCACTACCAGGGCACCCTCAACTCGGGAAGCACCCTGCACGGTCTCCACCTCCTGCTCAAAGGATTCAATTACTCATCCAGCCACGCCTTTGCCGTTCCCGAGGACTATACCTACGCCCGCATCCGGGTGACGCTGGTCAACGAGGACTCGGAGGACGTGGAGCAGTGGGGAGACCGCCTGTTCCTCCACCTGGTGGACCCCCAGGAGGTTACCTTTGAATACTCCTCCACAGCGGCCGGCATCCCGGTCACCCAGAACGGGCACATCGTCGAGGACCGCCTGGAATACGAGGTCTGCGTGTACAACCAGCCGGGCACCTATCACGCCGAGGTGGTAGGAACCTGGATAATTCAGCGCACCGGAAACTACAGCCTGGACATCACCGTGGAGAAGCTGGACACCTCGGTGTACCCCCTCATGCCGGGCCTCTCCTCGCTGGCCCCCTACCTCACGGCCTACCGCCAGGGAATCGTATGGGCCGACGAAGAATTTGCCTTCGCTGCCACCCCAGATGTCACCTACCAGGGCCAGGATTGCCCGGGGATTGCCAGTCCGGTAAAAAATCCGTCCCTGGCCCGGGCTGCCAACCAGCACGTCGAGGACATCCACAAAGACCTCAACGCCCTACTGGCCCGCCTGGCAGACATCCCCGCCAATGACACCCGGACCCTGCGCGAATATTACCTGCAGAATCCCCTCCACATCGCCCTGCTGGCCGACACCACCATGCTGCCCCACTACTACTATGACAACCCAGACAGCGACTACGTCAGCGGCATCGGGGCGGCCGGCGACCACATCTACGGTAACATCGACCCCGACCCGGACGACATGGAAAACGACACCTACTCCTTTTATCCGGTGATGGAGAACGCCGTGGGACGGGTGACCGGCTACGACGCCCAGGACTGCAGCGCCCTGATTGCCCGAACCGTGTGCTACGAGCAGCTCATCGAGGTGCTGGGCGACTGGAAGGACACGGCCACCGTGCAGACGGGAACGGGCATCGAGTTCCAGAAGATACCGGTGCTCACCAACCTCATGAACAAGCTCAAGGGAGTCATGGGTTTCGGTCCGGTGAGAGACGAACCCACCAAGTTCTGGACCGGGGAGAGCAAGTTCATCAACATGCGGCTCACCAACAGCACGGAAAAGGGCGGGTTCGACGTGCTCAGCGCCTACCGCCTGGAGGCCCAGAGGGTGGGACTGCTGGGGGAGGTCATCGGCAAGGCCGGCCAGTACCAGATGGACAGCAACTACATCTTCGCCTTCGACCACGGCTCCTACTACCTGTTCGAGGGGGGCGACATGCTGGAGTTGGACCCCTTCGGCCTGGGCCTGAAGACGGGGCTGTCCGGCAAGGGCTCCTTTGACGTACGGCACGTGGTGAACATGGAATATGGGCCCTCCATGGCCTTCATCGAGAGCTGCCTGGTGGGCAAGACCGAGGGACTGTCCCCTCACAACACCCTGTCCCAGGCCTTCATCCACGCCGGCGTCAACGCCTTCATTGCCTCCACCCGGTACACCGCCGACCCCGGATACCTGGAGCCCGGCCTGATTTTCGAGGGTTTCGGCTTCAAAGGCTACGTCAATGCCTCCCTGCAACTCATGCTCAACGGCCGGTATCCCGACCTGCACTTCGGGGCCCTGATTGCCGAGGACTACATCCTGGACCTCATCACCAACGACACCACCACCGGGCTGGCTCTGCGAAACGCCAAGAATGCCTACCTGCCCAAGGATGCCAACTCCACCTTTCTGTGGACGCCGCCCCTGGGAGACGGCGACTCCGGCGAGCGGGCACTGGACAAGAAATACGTGGCCATCCACGAGTTCGTGCTCTACGGTGACCCGGCCTTCAACCCCTACGAGCCCGTCAACCGGCGATAAAAAGAAAACCATATAAATCCCGGGCGGTTTTCACTGTGGGCAAGGGGGAAAACACCTGCTACTCAGCGGTCAGCAGGCCTCGCAGGAACCCCGCCGGGGAACCAGCAATATTTTATAG